>VBEU01000114.1 GCA_005883775.1 Chloroflexota bacterium
ACCTGGTTCGTGCGCGGCGTTTGGGTCTTCGTGTCGGTCATGGCGCTCGTGGGCTTCGGATGGCTCGTCGACATGCCGCGGCAGCATTCTCTCGACTGGACGCCCTACCACAACGACGCGATCGCGCTGAACGAGTGCGCGGCGCGCCTGGTGCTTCAGGGCCGCGATCCATACACGGACCTCGACGTGTTCGCGTGCTACGGATCGCTCGGCATCGGCCCGGACCGGACGACGCCGCTCCGCCGTGGGGCGTTCGCCGACGTTGCGATCTACCCGAGCGACGATCAGCTCGACCAGGTATGGGATCAGCGTGCGAGCGGCATCGGCACGAACGACGAGTTCGTGTGGCGCCCCTCGTATCCCGCGGTCTCGTTTCTCGCTCTACTGCCGATGGTCGCCCTGGGCTGGGATACGAATTACCTCTACGTGGCGTGCCTGCTGGTGGCGATGGCGCTCATCGTGGTGCGGTCTCCGCGCACCCTGCGGCCGTTCTTCCTGACGGCGCTCCTCGGCGCCTCGAGCCTCACCGCGTTCACGGTCGGGGGCAGCTCGGACCTGCTCTACGCGCTGCCCCTCGTCGTCGCATGGGTGTACCGCGACCGGAAGTGGGCCGGTATTCCGCTCGGCATGGCGCTCGCGACCAAGCAGATCGCGTGGTTCTTCGCGCCCTTCTGGATCATCGCCGTCGTCACGGAGCGCGGCTGGCGCGCCGCAGCGCGCGACCTCGCGATCGCCGCGGCGGTGTTCGGTGTCACGAACCTGCCGTTCATCGTTCACGACCCGCAGGCCTGGATCGCTGGAATCATGACGCCCGTGATCGAGCCGATGTTCGCTCGCGGTGCCGGGCTCATCTTCCTGTTCACGAACGGCGGAGTGCCGCTCCTGCCGGTGGTCGCGTACTCGGCGCTCGAGGCGATCGCGGGCATCATCTGTCTCGTGATCGCCTGGCGCACGCGGCGTACGAGTCCTGAGCTCGGGTCGATCCTCGCCATCGTTCCGCTCTTCTTCGCGTGGCGGAGCCTTTTCTCCTACTTCTTCCTCCTGCCGCTCTTCGCCTTCGCGGCGATCGCGCGGATGCCTATCGGCGAGCTCGCATTCGAGCGAGCGCGAAAGCTCGGAGGGCTCACGATCTTCGCAGTGCCATCGCGGCCCTAGCGCAGGGTGCCGCCCGCGGTGGTCGTCCTGGGTCTCGTCGCGCTCGGAGTCCCGGCGGGGATCCGCGCCGCCTTCGGGCGGCCACGCTCGCTCGGCCGGGCGTGGCTGCTCGCCGGTGCGCTGGCCCTTGCCGCTCAAGCACTCGGTGAGCTGTCCGGCGTCTCGCTCGGGGTGCTGGGCGACACCCAGCTGGTGCTCGCGGTCGTGGCGGCGGGCATCGCGGCTGCAACCGTAGCCATCGCGGAAGGCCCCGCGAAGGGGTAACTTCTTAGCTCGAAAAGACAGGGGAGAGTAGCTATGGGCTTCATCATCGGAGCGTTGGCGGGTGCCGTCGTCATGCTCCTGTACGCGCCGAAGAGCGGTGACATCACCCGTGAAGAGCTCCGTGCTCAGACCGAGGATCTCCGGCGACGCGCGGAGGAGCTGCAGAAGATCGCTCAGAAGCTCGCCGACGACGCGTCGGTGAAGGGCCGCGAGCTGATCGACGAGGCCAAGAAGCAGTGGGACTCCAGCTCGGCAGGACGAGCATCGACGGGGTCGCGAAGCACGCCCGGAGGCTCCACCAAGCAAGACTGACGAGTATTCTTTTCGAAGCGGGGAACGCGGGGAGCCGAGGTGGCCCCCGCGTTTTCGTTTACGCGATCGGGTTTACGAGGAGGGCAAACTGGACAGCGCGACCATTCGCGAGCGATTCGTCTCCTTCTTCGAGGAGAAGGGACATACGCGCATGCCCAGCTGGCCGCTCATCCTGAAGGACGATCCCTCCGTCCTCTTCACGAGCGCCGGCATGCAGCCGCTCGTGCCTTACTTCCTCGGAAAGAAGCAACCGCCGGCGAAGCGGATCGTCGCGGTGCAGAAGGTCTTCCGCGCTACGGACATCGACGAGGTGGGCAAGGACGCGTACCACCAGACCTTCTTCGAGATGCTCGGTAACTTCTCGATCGGCGATTACGGCAAGAAGGAAGCGATCGAGTGGGGCTGGGAGCTTTTAACCCGGGTGTTCGGGTTCGACGGGTCAAAGCTCGTCGCCACCGTCCACACGAGCGACGACGAGGCGTACGACATCTGGACGAAGACGCTGAAGCTGCTTCCGGCGGAGAAGATCTTCCGGCTCGGCGACGAGAACAACTTCTGGGCGCCAGGCCCGACCGGTCTTTGCGGACCGGACAGCGAGGTCTTCATCGACAGGGGCCCGCAGCCGGGCGTTCCCGAGCACGACTGCAGCCCGGCCGAGGACTGCGGGCGCTGGCTCGAGATCTGGAACTACGTGTTCCAGCAGTACGATCGCAAGGCCGACGGCACGCTCGTGCCGCTGCCGAAACGCAACATCGACACCGGTGTCGGCCTCGAGCGGCTTGCGCAGGTCCTTCAGGGCGTCCCAGGCGACACGTATCGGACCGACCTCTTCCAGCCGCTCGTCAAGAAGATCGAGTCGCTCTCGGGGAAGAAGTACGGCGAGAGCGTGGCGAGCGATATCTCGATCCGCATCGTCGCCGAGCACTCGCGGGCGGCGTCGTTCCTCATCGCGGACGGCATCTCGCCCTCGAACGAGTTTCGCGGCTACGTCCTCCGCCGCCTCATCCGGCGCGCGGCGATGCACGGCCGCCGCCTCGGCCTCAAGACCGGCTCGCTCTCGCAGCTCGGCGGCGAGGTCGTCAAGACGATGCAACGGCACTACCACGAGCTCACCTCGGCGCGGGATCGCATCACCCAGGTCATCCTCGACGAGGAGGAGAAGTTCGAGCGGACGCTCGCGCAGGGCCTCACGATGATCAACGAGGCGATCGCTCGAGCCACCGCGCAGGGCCAACGGTGGATCGATGCCGACACCGCTTTCCGCCTCTCCGATACCTACGGCTTCCCGCTCGAGATGACCAAGGAGATCGCGACCGCGGCTGGGCTTTCGGTGGACGAGCACGGCTTCCGCGAGCTCCTCGAGGGACAGCGCAGCCGCAGCCGCGCGACCGCGAAGTTCACGCAGGACGCGATGCGCTTCGGCCAGTTCTACGCGGGACTGCGCGAGAACGAGAAGCTGCGGAGCGAGTTCACGGGGTACGACGAGCTCGAGACCGACGGAACGATCGTCTCGCTCGTGCTCGGCGGCTCACGCGTCGAGGCGGCGCACGAGGGGAGCGACGTCGAGATCGTGCTGGATCGCACTCCTTTCTATCCGGAGGGCGGGGGCCAGGTGGGCGATCGCGGGACGATCACCACCGACGAGGGACGCGCGATGGTCGCCGACACGCAGACCGCGGCGCCGGGTGTGATCGTGATGAGCGCGAAGGTCGTCGACGGCGTTCTGCGTCTCCGCTCGCGCGCGCATGCCGCGGTCGACGAGGAGGCGCGGCGCGACACGATGCGGAACCACACCGCCACGCACCTCTTGCACGCGACGCTCCGGAATATCCTCGGCGAGGACGTGCACCAGGCCGGCTCGCTCGTGCACGCGCCGAATCTCCGATTCGACTTCACGTTCGGCCGTGCGCTGACACCGGACGAGCTGCGGCGGGTCGAGGACGATGTCAACCGCGCGATCCTGTCCAACGAGGACGTGCACGCGCGGACGATGCCCCTGCAGGAGGCGCTCGCGAGCGGCGCGATGGCGCTTTTCGGCGAAACGTATGGTGATGTCGTGCGCGTCGTCGAGGCCGGTCCATCGCGTGAGCTCTGTGGCGGAACGCATTGCCACTGCACCGGCGACATCGGGCTGTTCCTCATCACGAAAGAGGAATCCATCGGCGCGGGCGTGCGGCGTCTCGAGGCCGTGACCGGCGTCGGCGCGTTGCGTGAGGTGCGCGAGATGCGCGACCGTTCCGCTCGTGCGGCCGCCGCGCTCCGCGTCCCGCCGGCGCGATTGCCGGAGGCCGTGGCGCAGCTCGTCGAATCGCGCGAGCGCCTCGACAAGGAGCGCGCGGCCCTGCAGCGGAGCGGGTCTGAGTCGGCGGCATCGAAGCTGCTCGCGACGGCGGAGTCCCTCGGCGCTGCGCGGGTCGTCGCGCAGAACGTGGGCGACGCCGATCTGAACCAGCTGCGCGCGCTTGCGGACCGCGTCCGGGAGGGCATCGGCACAGGCGTGGTCATCCTCGGCGGCTCGCGCGAGGGAAAGGCGGCGCTGTTGGTGACCGTCACGAAAGACCTCGGTCCGAGGGTCAGCGCGGACGCCGTCATCAAGGCGGTGCAGGGCGTCTTCGAGGCGAAGGGCGGGGGACGTCCCGAGAGCGCCTCGGCGGGCGGCGGCTCGCCGGCCCGCCTCGGGGACGCGGTCGCCGCGGCACGTACCGAGGTCCGGGAGCGTTTAGACGGAGGTGGCTAGGGATCGGACGCGAGAGGCGGCGGGCGGGATCTGTGTCGCGGGCATCGAGCTCGCGGCGGGAATGGCCCGGGCCGTTGTCGCGCGCGCCGAGGGCGGAAGGCTTCGCGTCGTCGGGCGCGGCGAGACGACGCTAGCCGCCGACGCGGTCGTGGGCGGCCTGGTCGTCGAGCCGCGGGTCGTGACCGCCGCCGTCGCGTCGGCGCTCGGGGCGGCGGAGCGCGGCGTCCCGACCGAGCGGATGGTGATCGCGATCGACGGCGACGACGTGCGTACCTATCACGTGAAAACGCCGTTCGATCGCGAAGAGTCGGGGACGCCGATCGTTCGCGCCGAGGCGGATCGCGCGGTGCGCGAGGCGCGCGAGGAGGCGGCACGCGCCGCCCAGACCGCGGTGGCCGACGACCCGGCTCTGCGGGGCGTCGCGACCGCGCGCATGACCGATGAGGTCGCCGCGCTCGTGCTCGATGGGCGCGAGCTCGACTCCGTCGAGGGGTACCACGGCCGTGCGCTCGAGGTGCACACCGACGTCGCGGTCGCCCCGCTCGTTCTGTCGGGAGCCGCCCTCGCGACGGTAGCGGTCCGCCGCCGGCCCACGGCGGTGCCGGGGATCTACGCGCTCGCTCGCCTCGTTGCCGCGTCGGGCATCGCCGACGCGGGCATCGTTCGGGTCGGCGCGGACGTGACCGCGCTGGCTATCGTGCGCGAGCGCCGCGTCGTCGGCACACGCGTGTTCGGTCTCGGCCGCGACGCGTTCGCCGCGCGCGAGGAAACGCGCGACGACGACGCGCTCGTATGGGCCGAGATCGTCGCTCTTCCACTGAGCTCCGACAACGCGCCGCCGCCGGAGCGATGGCTGTTCGTCGGCGTGCCCGAGGCGCTCCTCGCGCTTCCGAACGCTCTCGCCAAGATCGTCGGCGACGCCCGCGGCCGCGCCGCGCGCATCGGACCGCTCACGCCAAGCGTGACCAGCCGCGTGTTCTCGGACGTCCCGCTGAACGCGGAGGATCTCGTGGCCGCGGGTGCGGCCGCTCTAGCGAGCGGGGTGTACTCGTGACCGTCGAGACCGCCGCGGCCCGCCGGACGGTCATAGACCTCGGGCCGGACGCGACGATCCTCGACGCCGCAGGACGCCTCGCGGCGGTCGAGTCGCCGGACGTCATCCTCGTGGTCCCCTCGGGTGCGCCGCTCACTCGCAACGCCGTGTTCCTGGAGGCGCTCCGGCGTCGCGCCGGCGATCGTCGCATCGTCATCGTGTCATCGGAAGCGCGGGCGCGATCTCTGGCTTCGTCGGTGCACTTGAAAGCCTTCGCGAGCGTCTCCGCACTCGACCGCCACGAGCTCGACGCGACCGAGCATCTCTCCGACGCCCGGCGCGCCGTGATGAAGACGATGGTCCGCCCGGCCGTTCCGCGCCGCGGGATCTCGCCGCTGCGCGGGCTCGCCGTGTTCATGACGTTGGTCATGGCTGCGGGCATCCTGCTGGCGATCGTTGCGCCGTCGGCGACGATCAGGGTCGCCGCGGCAACCTCGACTCTCGGTCCGTATGAGTACGACCTGCGAGCGGGTCCGCAAGGTGAGATCAAGGATGCGACCACCCTCACCGATACGGTGACCGCGCAGGTGAAGGGCGTTGCGACCGGCTCGCGCACTGAGGACACCAAAGCGACGGGCATCGAGGAGTTCAGGAACCTCACGACGAACGACATCCGCATCCCCGTTGGCACCCTCGTCCAGACCACGGACAGCTCGCCGATCCGATTTCTGACGACGGAGGAGAAGATCCTTCCAAGAAGCAGCATCCTGCCCCCCACGATCGGCACCGCCCGCGTCAACATCCAGGCGATCGATGGCGGCCCAAAAGGAAACGTCGGCTCCGACAAGATCAGGCAGGCGGCGAGCGGCGAGTACCAGGTCTCGAATCCCGCGCCGACGACCGGTGGCGACACGAAAAAGATCGCCGTCGTTCAGAGGGTCGACTACGACACCGCTTCGGCCCAGGCCGACGGGCCCCTACGTGAGGCTGGTCTGGCGCGGACCGCGAAGTGGAATGGCGACGTGTCAGCCGACAAAGAGACTCGGGTGTACGGCGTTTGGATAAAGCAAACCGGCATCTCGCCACCGGGCGATGTCGTCAACACCGAGCCAAAGGACGGGACCTTCACCATCACAGCGACCGGAACAGCGACGGCGTATCGCGTGTCGAACAGCCAGCCGCAAGCGGCGGCCACCGCGAGCTTGCGCGGCGAGCTGGCGACTGGGATGACGTTCGACAATGACAGCGTGGCCGTCAACATCGTCCTGGGACCGACAGTTGGCGAGACCGGAGTGAAGTGGCGGGTCAGCGCCAAGGCGCAGCAGTACTCCGGCGTCGATGCCGCCCAGATGAAGGCTGCCCTCACCGGCAGGAGCCCGGACGAGGTCGAAACGGTGGCCGCCGCTCGCGGCTTCAAGAAGCTCAGCGTGGAGACATGGCCGTCATGGTGGCCGCTTCTTCCCGTGCTCGACTCCAGAATTACGATCAAGCCCGAGGCACCCGTGACGACCGGGGCGCCCTGAGGGGTTGCGCTACCTCGCGCTCGACGTCGGCGACCGCCGGATCGGCCTCGCCGTGGGCGATGACGCGCACGGCCTCAGCCGGCCGCTCCGGACGCTCCTTCGACGGAGCGTGGTCAAAGACCTCGCCGAGCTCGAAGGGATCGCGCGCGATGAGCACATCGACGCGCTCGTCATCGGGTTGCCGCTGACGCTGCGCGGCGAGGAAGGGCACCAGGCCGAGCGGGTCCGCCGTTTCGCGACCGCGGCCGAAAAGCTCGGCCTCCCCGTGCGCCTGTACGACGAGCGCCACACCTCGAGCGAGGCCGAGATCCGAGGCGCCAGCGACATCGACGCCGGTGCTGCCACCATCCTCCTCGAAGACTTTCTCGCGCAGCTCGCTCGCTGATGGGGATCCGCGGGGCGCGCCCCGCGCGTCAGCGCTCCGCGGCCGGTCCATTCATCTTCGTTCTGCTGATCGTCGGTCTGATCGTCGGCGGCGTCGTCTTCGGCCGCCCCATCGCGGAAGACGCGATCGTCGCGCAGGTCCAGGAGCACGACACGCTGCTCAAACAGGAATTCATCCGGGGGCTCGTCGCCGACCGCGTCGGCGTGGAGCCGGATACGGCGAAGGATCCGCACGCCGAATCGCGCAGCTTCGTCATCGCGCGCGGAGAGACCGCCGGCAAGATCGCCCAGAACCTCCAGGATCAAGGCTTCATCCGTTCCGCTCTCGCCTTCGCGTTCGTCCTCTACGACACCGGCCGTGAGACGTCGCTTCAATCCGGCACGTACACGATCTCGCCGGCGTTCACGCCGCGCGAGCTCGCGCGCGTCTTCGAGAAGGCCCCGAGCGAGCAAACGGTCCTGCGGATCATCGAAGGCTGGCGCCTGAGCGAGACCGCCGCCGCCGTGAACAAGGCCTTCCCCACGATCACCGTCGAGGAGTTTCTGAAAACAGCGGTCGTCGGGCAGCGGCAGAACACGGTGCTCGCGGGTCTCCCGGCGGACACGTCGCTCGAGGGATTTCTCTTCCCGGACACGTATTTCTTCAAGCCCACGGCGACGGCGACCCAGATCGTGGACGCGCTCCTCGACCAATTCGAGCTGCGAGTAGGGCGAACGTTGCGACAGGCCGCCGTCGATCGCAAGACCACGATCTACGACATCGTGAAGCTCGGTTCGATCGTCGAACGAGAGGCGCGCGACCGGCAGGAGAGCGCGACCATAGCCGGCGTGTACACGAACCGTCTCGAGATCGGGATGAAGCTCGACGCTGACCCGACGGTCCAGTACGCGGTCGGCGAGTGGCGCGAGCCCACGCTCCAAGACCTCGAGGTCGATTCGCCGTACAACACGTACAAGGTCGCCGGCCTTCCGCCGACGCCGATCTGCAGCCCCGGGCAGCCCGCGCTCGAGGGTGCGGCCAAGCCGGCACAGGTCCCGTACTTCTACTTCGTCGCGAAGAACGACGGCACGGGCGACCACGCCTTCGCGACGACCCTCGAGGAGCACGAGGCCAACCGGATCAAATACGGGAACAAATAGGCCGTGAGTCAGGTCTGGCTCATCGGCCATCCCGTTGCGCATTCGCTTTCGCCCGCGATGCACAACGCGGCGTTCACGAAGCTCGGCTTACCCCATCGCTACGAGGCGAAGGAGACCGCGGACGATCAGCTCGCCGCGACCCTCGACCGCATGCGCCGCGACGACGTGCTCGGCGCCAACGTGACGATTCCGCACAAAGAGGCGGTGCTCCGGCTCGTCGATGAGGTCACCGCTGCGACAACACCGATCGGTTCGGCTTTCACCACGGTCTCGAGAGCGCCGGGATCTTGGAGATCACCAACAAAGACGTTCTTGTCCTAGGCGCCGGCGGCGCCGCTCGTGCCTGCGTGCTCGAGCTTCAGAGCGGCAACGACGTGCTCATCGCCAACCGCTCTGTCGAGCGAGCCCAGCGTCTCGTCGATTCCATCGCCTCGCCGGCCGATCAGACGGGGGAGCTGCGCGCGCTTGGGTGGGATGAAGCGCGGCAGCTCACGTGGGTCGACGCGCTCGTCAACGCGACGCCGCTCGGGATGCGAGGCGAGGATGCGCTGGAAGGGTTCGCCTTCGATCCGCTCCCTGCGATCATCGCCGACCTCGTCCCGGTCGCCGCGGAGACGCCGCTGGTCCGGCGCGCGCGCGAGGCTCAACATGTGCGCGTGATGGACGGCCTCCTCATGCTCCTGCACCAGGCGGCGCGCTCGTTCGAGCTCTGGACGGGCGTGCCTGCGCCCATCGAAGAGATGCGCGCGGCGCTGCCGCGGTCGGTATGAGGGTTCTCACCGCTGGCGAGTCCCACGGCCCAGGCGTCCTCGCGGTCATCGACGGCGTTCCGGCCGGGCTCGCGGTGTCACCGGCCGAGATCGATGCGGACCTGCGGCGCCGGCAGCTCGGCTACGGACGCGGCGCTCGGCAGAAGATCGAGCGCGACGCTGTGCGCATCACCGGGGGCGTGCGGCAGGGGCGCACCACCGGCGCGCCGATCGCCCTCCAGATCGACAACCGCGACGCGGTCAACTGGGAGCGCGTCATGAGCGTCGAGCCCGTGGCCGAGCCGCCCGATGCGGTGACGCGACTCCGCCCGGGTCATGCGGACCTCGCCGGTGCGCTCAAGTTCGGTCACGAAGACGTCCGCGATGTCATCGAGCGAGCGAGCGCGCGCGAGACCGCGGCGCGCGTGGCCGCGGGTGCGGTCGCGAAAGCGCTGCTTCGCGTGGTCGGGACAGACGTGCTGAGCGAGACGAAGTCGATCGGTGACGTCTCGAGCGAGCCGCGCTTCAACCGCGACGCGATCGAGGCGAGCGAGGTGCGGAGCTCGGATCCAAAGGCGAGCACGGCGATGATCGCGGCGATCGCGGCGGCGCGCGAGGCGGGGGACACGCTCGGTGGCGTCGTCGCCCTCCGCGCGAGCGCTGTCGTCCCCGGACTCGGCTCGTTCGCCGAGTGGGACCGCCGGCTCGACGGCCGGATCGCGCAGGCGCTCATGTCGATCCAGAGCGCGAAGGGCGTGCAGTTCGCGGACGCGTTCGTCGCCTCGCACGAGCGCGGGAGCGCGGTCCATGACCCGATCGCGGTCGAGGGCGGCGCATTCGTCCGAAGTCGCAACCGCGCTGGGGGGCTCGAGGGTGGCGTCACGAACGGCGAGGACATCGTCGTCGAGATCGCGTTCAAGCCGATCTCGACGCTGATGAAGCCGCTGCCTTCGGCGGATCTCCGCACCGGAGCGCCGTCCCCCGCACACGTAGAGCGAAGCGACGTCTGCGTCATTCCCGCGGCGGGTGTGGTCGCCGAGGCGATGCTCGCGCTCGTCCTGGCGGACGCGCTCTGTGAGAAGTTCGGGAACGACAGCGTGGACGACCTCTGCGCTGCGGTCGAGCGGTACCGGCAGCGGCTTCGCCCCATCGACAATCGGTAATGCACCTCTTTCTCGTGGGTCCGCCCGGGATCGGAAAGTCCACCGTCGCTCCGGTGCTCGCTCACCATTTTGGCGCCGCGGTGATCGAGCTCGACCGCGAGATCCAGCGTCGCGCCGGAAAGCCGAACAAAGACGTCATCGAGCAGGACGGCATGGATCGCTTCCGGGAGGTCGAGTCGAGTGCACTGATGCGGCTTGCGCCAACACCGTCGTGGGTGGTCGTGGATACCGGCGGCGGCGCGCCGATCCGCGAGGAGAACCGTGCGCTCATGCGCAAGCTTGGACTGATCATCGGCCTGCGTGGCTCGCTGGACCGCGTCGCATCCGGGATCGCGGCGACGCAGCAGAAGCGGCCGTACCAGAACGTCGCTCCGCGCGACCGCGCGCGTCAGGTGCTCCGGGAGCGTCGGACCGCCTACGCCGACACCGATGTGACGTTCGACGTCGACGGCGCGACCGTCGACGAGACCGCTCGCGCGATCGCCGCGTGGCTTGTCTCGGCGCGCGGCGTTCGCATCGACGTGGCCGGACCGGAGCGGGCGACCCCGAGTCGTGTTCTCATCCGCGCCGGCCTCCTCGATCACGTGGGGCCGCACCTCGCGGACCTCGGCTGGCGCGGCCAGGTGGCCGTCGTGAGCGATGCGCAGACGGCGGCGCGTTACGAGCCCGACCTCCTGCGGTCTCTGGGCTCCGTCGGCCTCAAGGCCGTGACACTGCGGGTGCCCGCCGGTGAGCGCGGCAAGCAGTTCCGCATCGCGGCGCGCCTTTGGGCGTCGCTCGCGAGCTACCGCGTCGGCCGCGACGGCGGGATCATCGCGCTTGGGGGCGGCAGTGTTGGCGACGTCGCGGGGTTCGTCGCGGCGACCTACCTCCGCGGCATCCGCCTCGCGCACGTCCCGACCACGCTGCTCGGCATGGCCGACGCGTCGATCGGCGGAAAGACGGCGATCGACATTGCCGCGGGGAAGAACCTGGTCGGCGCGTTCCACTCACCGGACGCGGTCTTCGCCGACCTCGCCGTACTCGCGACCCTTCCGCCGCGACAGCTTTCGTCGGGTCTCGCCGAGGTGACGAAGTGCGCGTTCCTCGCCGATCGCGAGTCGGTCGCCCAGCTCGCGCGATCGCTCGAGCGCGTCCGCGCCGGCGACCTGGGTGCGATCCTCGCCGCGGTCACGATCGCCGCGGAGGTGAAGGGCGGCATCGTGAGTCAGGATCCGCGCGAGGCCGGGCTGCGTGAGCTCCTCAACTTCGGTCACACCATGGGTCACGCGTACGAGGCCGCGTCTGGCTACCGCGCGACGCACGGCGAGGCGGTGGCGATCGGTATGGTCTACGCGACCGCGCTCGCCGAGCAGCTCGAGCTCACGGCGGCCACGGTCCGCCCCCTGCTCGAGGATCTCCTCGATCGAGCGGCGCTCCCAACGCGCGCGCGCCTTCCCAAGGGTGTCTGGAGCTTCGTCCTCCAGGACAAGAAGGCGCGCGCCGGCAAGCTTCGCTGGATCCTGCCGCGCCGGATCGGGCAGTTCAGCGAGGTGACCGACGTGGGCGAGCCCGCACTTCGGGCTGCCGCTCGGATCGTGGAGCACGCGGCATGAAGCTCCTCTTCATGAATGGTCCGACGAGATCGCGCGTCAGGCCGGGTGCGATCTCGTCGCCTTCCAGTCGAACCACGAGGGCGCGCTGATCGACTTCCTCCAGCAGCACCGCGACGCGCGAGGTGCGATCATCAATCCGGGCGGGCTCGCGCACACCTCGATCGTGCTGCGCGACGCCGTGGCGGACTCCCCGTTCCCGGTGGTCGAGGTACACATCAGCGAGATCGCCGCGCGCGAGGAGTTCCGGAAGAAGAGCTATCTGACCGAGGTGACCGAGTCGCAATTCATCGGTAAAGGCGTGGCGGGATACGAGCTGGCCCTACGCTGGCTCATCGAGGAGACGAAGAAAACGTGATCAGTGCCGGGGAGATCAAGCGCGGAATGACGATCGAGCTCGACGGCGTCCTCTATCAGATCGTCGAGTTCCAGCACATCAAGCTCGGACGGGGGAGCGCGCAGATGCGCATGAAGCTCCGCAACGTTCGCAAGGGCGATCTCGTCGAGAAGACGTTCCAGGCCAACGATCGCTACCAGCGCGCTCGCCTGGACCACCGGAATGTCCAGTTCATGTACAAGGACGGAACGCATTACCACTTCATGGACACGGCGACGTACGACCAGATCGCGCTCGACGACGACCAGCTGGGCGACGCGACGAACTACCTCACCGACGGGATGACCGTGATCCTGAGCGAATACGAAGGATCGCCGATCGGCGTCGAAATGCCGGCGTCGGTCGTCCTCACGGTGACCGACACGGACCTCGGACTCAAGGGCGACACGGCGACGGGCGCGACGAAGCCGGCGACGCTCGAGACTGGAATTCGCGTAAACGTGCCGCTTTTCGTCGAGCGCGGCGACAAGATCAAGGTCGACACGCGGACCGGTGACTACCTCGAGCGCGCCTAGCCGGATCCTGCGCGTCGGGCAGATAGTCACGCGCCTGGCCGCGCACATCCAGTCGGGCGACGAGTTCAAGGACCTCTGGATCGAAGGCGAGGTCGTTCAAGCGCGAAGCTCGCCCGTCGGTCACGTGTACTTCACGCTTCGCGACAACGTCGGGCAGCTGCAGTGCGTGCTCTTCGCCATGAAGGCCGCGCAGATCGCGCTCACGCCACGCGACGGCAGCAAGGTGCTGGCACACGGCTACATCGAGCTCTACACAAAGGACGGGCGGTGCCAGCTTCAGGTCGACGACATCCGGCCGGCTGGGGCGGGCGACGCGTACCTCCGGTTCGAAGCGCTCAAGCGGCGGCTCACCGCCGAGGGACTCTTTGCGGTCGAACGCAAGCGGCCGCTCCCTCCTGCGCCGCGGCGCATCGGCGTGGTCACGAGCCCGATCGGTGCGGTGTGGCACGACATCCAGCAGATCGTCGCGCGCCGCGATGCGCGCATGGAGCTCATCCTCGCGCCGGCGCAGGTGCAGGGCGTCGGGGCGGTCGAGTCGCTCATCGCAGCGCTCGACGGGCTCGCGCAGATCCGCGACCTCGACGTCGTCATCCTCGCGCGCGGCGGCGGCGCTGCGGAGGACCTCGCGCCGTTCAACGACGAGGCGCTCGTGCGCGCGCTCTCACGCTTCCCGCGACCGGTCTGCTCCGGCGTGGGTCACGAGACCGACGTCACGCTCGCCGACCTCGCGGCCGACGTGCGGGCGCCGACGCCCTCCGCCGCGGCCGAGCTCGTCGTGCCCGACTCCAGCGCTTCGCAACAGCGCGCGAACCGCGCCTGGCGCCGCGTTGCGGGCCGAGTTCGCGAGCGGATCGAGGAGCGGCGCCGGCGCCTCGAGACGGCCCGGCGGATGATCGATCGCCGCGCTCCCGCGATGCGCCTTGCGGTGCGGCGCCAGCGCATCGACGACGCGCGACGAGTTCTCGATCGCGCGATCGCGCGCGCGGTCCCGCTCCGGCGGCAGCGCGCGGTGTCCGCGCAGCGCCGTCTCGCAGCGCTTTCGCCGCTCGCGGTACTCGGACGCGGCTACGCGATCGTCGAGGGGGCAGACGGCCACATCCGCGCGTCAGTCGCAACGCTCGGGGCAGGGGAGCACGTGCGGATCCGCATGCGTGACGGCCGCGCCGGCGCGTTGGTGGAGACTGTCGAGCGCAATGGCTGAACCGGAGGTCTCTCTCGACAAGGCGCTCGAGCGTCTCGAGTCCATCGCCGACAAGCTCGAGGATCCCGCGCTCGACCTCGACGAGGCCGTGCGCCTGTACGAGGAGGGGCTGCGCCTGTACGCCGAGTGCGCGAAGCGCCTGGACGCCGCGGACCTGCGGATCACGCAGCTCGCGGACGCGCT
>VBEU01000115.1 GCA_005883775.1 Chloroflexota bacterium
GCCCACGCGGACCGGCCTCTACGTCCTCGATAGCTTGCTCGCCGGTGACCTCGAGGCTCTGCGCAGCAGCCTCCTCCATCTCGTCCTGCCCGCGCTGACCCTGGGCTACTTCTCGACGGCGGTGATCGCGCGGATGACGCGCTCGAGCATGCTTGAGGTGCTCGGCCAGGACTACATGCGGACCGCGCGCGCGAAAGGACTCCAGGAGCGGCTCGTCGTGCTGCGCCACGGACTTCGCAACGCGCTCATCCCGACCGTCACCATCCTCGGTCTGACATTCGGAAGTCTTCTCTCGGGTGCGGTGCTGACAGAGACGATCTTCAGCTGGCCCGGGCTGGGCCGTTATGCGACCGCGGCCGCCATCGCACTCGACTTCCCGGCGGTGCTCGGCGTCACCCTGCTGGCGGCGATCGTGTATCCGCTCGCGAACCTCGTGGTCGACATCGCGTACTTCTGGCTCGATCCCCGGACGCAGCGTGGTTAACGCGGCGGCGGTGTCGGCCCGCGGTTTGAGGCTCGCCGCGCGGGCACCGATCCTCGCCAATCCCCTCAACCTTCTGGCGCTGGCGCTCATCGCCGTGTTCGCGCTCTGCGCCCTGTTGGCACCAGTGATCGCTCCGTATGACCCCCTGGCTCAGGAGCTCAGCCAGCGCCTCCGGCCGCCCTCACCCGAGCATTGGCTCGGAACCGACTCGCTCGGACGTGACATCGCGAGTCGGATCCTCTACGGCGCGCGCATCTCGTTGATCATCGGCGTGGTCGTTGTCGCATCGGCCGGCGTCGTGGGTACCGCCATCGGGCTCATCGCGGGTTACGCCGGAGGCCTTGTGGACGAAGCGCTCATGCGTCTGACCGAGGTCTTCCTCGCCTTCCCGGCGCTGATCCTCGCGATGGCGATCGCCGGAGCACTGGGGCCGAGCCTGACGAACGCGATCATCGCGATCGCCGCGGTGACCTGGGCGGTCTATGCGCGCCTTACGCGAGGGCAGATCCTTTCGCTGCGGCGCCGAGAGTTCGTCGAGGCGGCGAGGGCGATAGGCGCCTCGCGCACGAGGATCGTCGTGCGTCACCTGCTTCCCAATGCGCTCGCCCCGCTCATGATCCAGGCGAGCTTCGATCTGGGCTCCTCGATCATCGCGGCGGCCGGGCTGAGCTTCATCGGCTTTGGCGCGCAGCCACCCACGCCAGAGTGGGGCGTGATGATCAGCGAAGGCCGGAATTACATCAGCACGCAACCGTGGCTCTCGCTCTTCCCAGGGCTTGCGATCCTGCTGGCAGTGGGTTCGTTCAATCTTCTCGGTGACGGCCTTCGCGACGCGTTCGATCCGCGGCTCAGCCGAGCGCAGCGGTAGAGACCGCCCTGCGCGGGTGGGCTTGGCTAGAAGCGAATGTTGATGAGCGGCTTGGGGTCGGCGCCGCCGCCGATCGGTACCGTTGCAAGTAGCACGAGTACGACGACGACCAGTACCAGAAGGCCGATCGCGAGGCCCGCCGCAAAGCCGCTATCGCGCATGCTCGATGGTGCCGAGCAGATGCGGTGCCAGAGCAGGGACCGAAGCAGTGGCACGCTCGCCTGTTCAACGGGCAAGACTGCGCAATGCCTATTGCTTACTGCCGATACGCGATGCGAAGATGCAGCGGTTGCTTCGTCGCTCAGTCGTCGCTGTTGCCATCCTTCTCACCAGCGCCGTCGGGATCACCGATGGCATCCCTCGCCCGAGCGAGCACCCTGACGCGGCGGTCGTGCCTCTCCTCGATCCGGCGGCGATGCCCGAATCAGCGATCCCCGTGGCCCGAGCGGCCATGACATCGCGCTCGGCGCCATCGCTCCGGTTTCCGTACGTCCCCGAGCCGGAGTACATCACGAGCCCGACGAACTATTGGGCCGGCCGGGACGGCGCATCGATCGACTACATCGTCATCCATTACACCGATATCAGCTACGCGCGCACACTGCGGGCCTTCAGCAATCTGGCGTCGGACGTGAGCGCGCATTACGTCATTCGCGGCGATGGTCATATCGCTCAGATCGTCGCTGAAGGCGATACCGCCTGGCATTCGGGCAACGCCTGGTACAACCGGCATTCGATCGGGATCGAGCTCGAGCTCGACCGCGTGACAAACCCGGTCTTCACGACCGAGCAGTACTACGCGGGGGCGTCTCTCGTGTGCGCGATCTCGGCGCGCCAGGACGTACCGCTCGACCGCGATCACGTCATCGGGCACAACGAAGTACCCGGCACCACCCACACCGACCCGGGTCCGACCTGGGATTGGCCGCACTTCATGTGGCTCACGAGCCTCTGCGCGCCCCCAACGAGCGCGACCGTGCATGCGAGCTTCGTTTCGGAGACCCCCTATCCCGAGATCACCGCCGACGACAAAGCGCTCGTGTCGGTCGTCCTGCGCAATACCGGCTCGACCGCGTGGCGCAAGGGCACCGATCAGGAGGCGCGTCTCGGGATCCCCGGCACCTCGCCCGACCTCGCGTTCCTCGCCGACAATTGGCCGGCGCCGGAGCGTCCCGCAATCCAACAAGAGGACATTGTTCCACCCGGCGGGACCGCGACGTTCTCCTTCCGAGTGAAGGGAGCGGTCCCGGGAGTCTTTGTCGTTCCTCTGCGCGGGGTCGTCGACGGCGGAGCCTGGATGGACGACATGGGGATGTTCACAGTCGTCACCGTCCGCTAGGGACCCGCTCCCGATACAGATCGCGAAGCGCTCCGATCTCCCCGCCGTGATGCGCGTCGTGGCTGATCATCGTCCAGAAGATCCGCCGCGCGGGCCATCGTTCGCCCCAATTCGTCAGCACCAGTTTTTCGAGGCCCGCGTCGTCGAGGCCGGCCAGGTCGCGGACGAGCATGGCGTGCCCGGCCTCGAGCTGCGCGATCGCCGCCGCGGCGGTGTGCGCCGAGTCGATCTCCGGGAAGGTGAGCTTCGCCTCGCCGAACGCGTACTCGTGATACATGACCTTGCACTCCGCGACGTGCACCAGGCGCCAGCCGATCGTCGTGAACGGCGCCGGATCGGGATGCGGCGGTTCGGGATAATCGACCGCCCAGCGCCCGTCATCCCGGCGACGCACGGTCCAGCATCCCGCGACCGGCTCCCAGAAGAATGCATCGTCGGTGAGACCGTCGACACACCCGCGGAGGTCTTCGTATGCCTCCTGCAGCTCCCAGCCGAGGAGTTCGACGGCTGCTCGCGCCATCGGACCGAACGATAGAACGGCGTCGATGTTCTTAGCGAACTGTTAGCCATCCCTTGCCACGGTCCCAGGTGCTCCTCCTAGAGTCGACCGTGACAAAGCGGAGGAGCAGAGACTTGATCATGCCTGCACGTGCTCGTTACATCCCGGCCGTCCTGGCCGCGTCGGTATTCGCCGCGGCATGCGGCGGATCGACGACGGTCTCGGATGCCAGCCCGACTCCGACCGCGGGCATTGCCGCCACGGCGACGGCTGCGGCTGCGTCTGACGCCGCTTGGACGGTGACCGATAAATCGAAGGCGACGATCCGCGTTCGCGAGCAGCTGGTTGGCGTGAGCCTGCCATCCGACGCGGTCCTGACCGCGACCGGTGCGAAGGGCTCCTTCACGCTGAATTCCGATGGGACGTTCGCATCGGGATCGAAGATCACGTTCGATCTCACAACGCTCTCGAGCGACGAGCGCGACCGCGACAACTTCATCAAGAACGACACGCTCCAGGTCCGTCAGTTCCCCACCGCGGAGTTCGTTCCGACGAAGACGAGCGGGCTTACGGTGCCGCTCGCGGCGAGCGGAACGTTCACGTTCACGCTGACCGGGAACATGACCATCAAAGGAAAGACGAAAGAGGTCACCTTCGACGTGACCGCGAAGCGCGACGGCAGCGATCTCACCGCGACGGCGACGGCGAGTCCGAGCTGGAAGTTCGGTGACTTTGGAATGACCGCACCGTCGGTCCCCTTCCGCGTGCTCAGCGTGACCGACGAGATCCGCGCCGCCATCGATATCGTCGCGACGGGACCAAAGGGCTAAGACCCGCCGGCAACCTAGCTCAACTAGCGACCTCAAGGTATCAACTTGGCGTACCGCACGGTACCGAAACGTGTCGTCCCCCGGCCGGCGGTATTGCCGGAGCCGTTCGCCCCGTTAGCTTCGACAAGTGGGATCGCGCATTTTCTCGCCGCTCCTCGTAGCGGCGATCGTTTTCAGCTCGCTGGCGGCTTGGCCGGCATCGCGCGCATTCGCCGCGCCGGTGTCGAACGCGCCCGCCGCGGCCACATGCGCGAGCAGCGTCGGTCCTGGGATACCGCACCCTGCCGGTCTTCCCGCCGGCGTCGAGGGTTTCCACGCGCAGTGGTACGGACAGAGCGGGTATCCCACGCTTTGCCCCGGCGAGCGCTCCACCGCGACCGTCGCGTACTACAACTCCGGCTCTCTCGGCTGGGTGCGCGGGCGCATGGGCGAGGTCGCCTACCTCGGCACGTGGGGGCCCGAGCCGGGTCAGGATCGCATCACGCCACTCGGCGGTGATGGCGGAGCAGGCTCGCCCGCGACGGGATGGCCTCGCTATAACCGCATCGCGATGCAGCCCGCGGACTACGTCGGCCCCGGAATGGTGTCGTGGTTCCAATTCACCATCCAGGCGCCGGCCACGGCCGGGTACTACCGCCTTTATCTGCGTCCGCTGATCGAAGGCGCGACGTGGCTCGAGGACTTCGGCGTCTTCTGGCTGGTCACGGTCCTCAACCCTGATGGGACGCGACCGGCCCCAGCGGAGACTGGACTCGGCTACAGCTACCAGAGCGTGTCGACAGTGCGCGGCACCTTCAACGTGCACCTGATCAAGGAGCGACTCTCGCAGGTCACGGTCAGGACGCTCACAGCGAACACCACCGACTGTTTCAACAACTGTCCGGCGAAGCCGCTCGATCAATACGCTAGCGAGAACGGCGCCTACGCGGGCATGAACGGCACGTATCTCTGCCCGCCCGACTATGCCCAGTGCGCCGGCAAGGTGAACTCGTACGACTATGCCGTCTACAACAGCAACCTCCGTCGCTGGATCAACTACAACGCGCTCAACGCCCAGAACGGCGGGCTCCTCTTCAACGGCGCGAGCACGAGCGTCTATCGGCGGACGTACGTCTATTACCAGAACCAGACCCCGATCACCGCGGCGATCACGAACTTCCCGCTGCTCGTTCAGAACGGGTCGGTTATCGATTCGACCTCCGAGCAGAACGGCTCGCAGCTGCTGAAGGGGACGAAGGGCGCGATCGGCGTCGACGGCGCCTACATCTATCTCGCGATCGTCACCAATGCGACGGTGACCGATTCCGCTTACGTGATGCAGGCCCTCGGCGCCCGGGATGCGCTCAACCTCGACGGCGGCGGCACCGCCGCCATGTGGATCAGCGGTTCCTACAAGGTCGGCCCGGGCCGCTTGCTCCCGAACGCGATCGTCCTCACCAAGCCCTAGCGCCGAGACTAGTTCGCGGCGCGGAGCTCGAAGTTCAGGCGGCGAACGAGCGAGCCGTCGATCTCGAAATTCCAAGTCGTGTAGTTCGCGAAGATACCTGGCGCGCGGGTCAGCGTCGTGATCTTCACGTTCTTGCCGTCGACCAGCTCATCGCGCGGTGTCTGGACCAGCTCTACCGGTGCCATGCGGATCATCTGACGGACACCCTCCTTGCCCTGGAAGGGCTCAGGCAGGCCGGGCAGGGTCACCTCGACATCGTCGGCGCAGAGCGCAGCCGCCGCGTCGGCGTTGCGATCCTGCACCGCCTGAACGAACGACCGGGCGACGTCGAGAGTAGAGTCCATCCCAGGCACAAAGCGTAGACAAAGGGGAGGTCGGACGTGGCACATCCCGTTACACACTTCGAGATCAATGCGCAGGACGCTCCGGCGACGCAGAAGTTCTACAAGGATCTGTTTGGGTGGGGCATCGACACGAACAACCCGCAGAGCTATGGAATGATCGACACCAAGACCAAGGGCACCGGCATCAACGGTGGCATCGGCGCGAGCCAGGACGGGCGAAGCTTCGTCACGTTCTACGTCGAGACCGACGATCCGGCCTCGCTGCTGTCGAAGGCCGAGCGCCTCGGCGGCCGCCGGGTGATGGAGCCGATGGATGCGGGCCAGGGCCTCATCTACGCGCTCTTCGCGGATCCGGAAGGCAACGTCATTGGTCTCGCCAAAATGGCAGAGGCGCAGCGGCAGCAAGAACAGCGGCAGCAGGTGGAGCGGACACGTTCGCGCTCGAACGGAAACGGAAACGGAAGCGCGACGAAGAACCGCGCCAAGGTGACAGCCGCCAAGGCTTCACCAAAGAAGGCGTCGACGCGCAAGCGAACGACGGCGAAAAAGACCACGACTCGTGCGCGGAGCAAGCGCTCACGAGGTTGACCGACCTCTAGGCCAGAACTAGCCTTACGCCGCCTTTCGGGGCGGGGAGTTTGTCGCGGTGTTGTCCGCATACGGCGCCGCGATCTGGGGGAGGCGCGCAATGGGCCATACGGTCACGCTCAGCGTCAACGGGACGAGCTACATCCGCGACGTCGAACCAACGCTTCTGCTCGTCGAGTTTCTGCGCGAAACGCTCAGCCTCACCGGAACGCATGTCGGCTGCGATACGAGCCAGTGCGGCGCCTGCACCGTCCTCGTGGACGGTCGTGCGACGAAGGCGTGCACGATGCTCGCCGTTCAGGCCGATGGTACGCAGGTGGTCACCGTCGAAGGGCTCGCCAAGAACAGCGAGCTTCACCCCATCCAGCGCGCGTTCGCCAAAGAGCACGGGCTCCAGTGCGGGTTCTGCACGCCGGGTCTCATGCTCACGGCCGTCGATTTCCTCGAACGGAACCCCTCGCCGACCGACGCCGAGATCCGTCACGCGATCGAGGGCAACCTGTGCCGCTGCACCGGTTACCACAACATCGTGAACGCGATCCGTTCCGCATCGGCCGAGATGCGGCAGACGACCGGCGCGCGCCCCAAGGTCGCCGCGGAGGTGAACCGATGACCGGCACAGCCACTCCCACCTACATCGGCTCGCGTGTGGCCCGCAAAGAGGACCCGCGCCTCATCACGGGCGAGGGGACGTTCACCGACGACGTGATGCTTCAAGGGATGGCGTACCTGACGCTCGTGCGTAGCCCGCACGCCCACGCGCGGATCCGCCGGATCGACACGGCCGCCGCCAAGAAGGAACCCGGCGTCGTCGCCGTCCTCACCGGGAAGGACCTCGAGGTGACCGGCATGCTGCCGGTCTTCATCACCGTCCCGAGCATGAACGGGTCGAAGCACATGCCGATCGCGACCGACAAGGCACGCTACGCGGGCGACGCCGTCGCGGCGGTCGTCGCGGACACGCGCGATGCCGGGAAACGCGCGGCGGACCTGATCGCGGTCGACTACGAGCCGCTTCCGGTCGTCGTCGACGCGTCCAAGGCCCTCGAAGCAGGCGCGCCGATCCTTCACGAGGAGCTCGGGTCGAACCTCGTATTCACGTATCCGGTCAAAGGTGGCGACATCGACAAGGCCTTCAAGGACGCCGAGATCAAGATCAATCAGCGGATCGTCAACCAGCGTCTCATCCCGAACGCGATGGAACCGCGTGCGGTCACGGCGAAGTTCGAGGCCGGAGAGCTCACGCTCTGGACGACCACGCAGATCCCGCATTTCGTGCAGCTCATCGTTGCGCTGAATCTTGGCCTCGGACAGAACAAGGTGCGCGTGATCGCCCCTGAGGTCGGCGGCGGGTTCGGCAGCAAGCTGCAGGTCTACGCAGAGGAGCTCCTTGTCGGTCACCTCGCGAAAACGCTCGGCCGACCGGTCAAATGGACAGAGGAGCGGCGCGAGGGGTACCTCGCGACGATCCACGGCCGCGATCACGTTTCGGACGTCGAGCTCGCCGCAAAACGCGACGGCACCATCCTCGGCCTGCGTGTGCGCACGGTCGCGAACGTCGGCGCGTACCTACAGGCGTTCGCGCCAGGCATTCCGACCATCCTCCACGTGTTCATCGTTCCAGGCCCTTACCGGATCCCCGCGTTCGATTACGAGATGCGCGGCGCGTACACCAACACCACCCCGGTCGACGCGTACCGGGGCGCGGGCCGGCCCGAGGCCGCGTTGCTGATCGAACGGATCATGGACCGGCTCGCCGACGAGATCGGTATGGACCCCGCCGAGGTCCGACGCAAGAACTTCATTCCATCCGACGCGTTCC
>VBEU01000116.1 GCA_005883775.1 Chloroflexota bacterium
CTACGCCGACCTTCTGAATTTTGAGCGCTCGGACCGGTTTACGGCGCGTCAGAAAGCCGCTCTCCTGTACACGAGCATGCTGGTATGGGATCCGGAGGGAGCTGACGATCGCGTCTGGTCGCTACTCCGCGAGAATCTGACCGACCCGGAGATCATCGAGCTCGGATCGTTCATCGCCGTGACCTACGGGCAGCAGCGCGCGATCAAGACGTGGGGCGTCGGGCACGGCGAGCTGCCGGGTGATCCTGGCGCGGGCCTCGCTCGCGCGAGTGCGGAGCGCTAGTGCGACGCCTCGGTTCTACGGCCGACGAGATCCGCAGTCTGGTGCCGGATGCGCTCGCGAGCTGGCGTGAAATACGCGAGAACGTCCTCGAGCGAGGCGTCGTCGATCAGCGGATCAAAGAGCTCTGTTACCGGTATCTCGCGAATGACCCCGAGGTGACGGACCTCACTCCCTTCAGCGACCCCGAGCGCGCCGCCCTCGAGTGGACGGACGCGATCGCCTACGACTCGGAGCGCGCCGGCGATGACCTATGGGCGCGGCTGCATCGGAGCTTCAGCGAGGCGGAGCTCGTGGACCTCGGATGCGCGATCGGCTTCGAGCTCGGTCAGCAACATTGGCGGAGGACGGTCGGCCTACCCGCCCGCGACTAGGCGATCTTGTCGGCGATGCGCTCGTTCGCGCGGTGGTCCCACGGTACCGCGACGAGGGCGGGCTCGCCGAGGTCCAGCGCTCGGCGCAGGATCGGGAAGAGCTCTCGCGCGGTCGGCACGGCGAATCCCGCGATGCCGAAGGCCCGCGCGAGCTCGACGAATCCGGGATTGCCGAACTCGGTCGCGAACGTGCGCCCGTAGATCCGCTTCTCGTTGGTCTCGATAATGCCCAGGCGATCATCCACGAGGACCATGCAGACGATCGCGGTTCCCAGACGCTTCGCGGTCTCGAGCTCCTGGACGTTCATGAGAAACCCGCCGTCGCCCGCGAAGGCGATGACCTTGCGCTCGGGGAACACGAGCTTCGCGGCGATCGCGCCCGGAAGCGCGATGCCCATCGACGCGAGGCCATTCGAGACGATCACCGTGTTCGGTACGGGCGTCGGATAGAGCCGCGAGAGCCACACCTTGTGCGCGCCGACGTCGCTCACCACGATGTCCTCGGGCGCGAGCGCCTCCCGGACCGCCGCGACGACAAGCTGGGGCGGGAACGGGGCCGGCGAGTCTTTCGGCGCCGAAGCCCCGAGTGGCTTGTTCGGAATACGGATGGGCTGGTCCTTGCGCGGTTCGATGTGGTCGGCGAGCACGGAGAGCGACTCGTCGAGCTCACCCACAACCTCGACCGACGGCTGATAGTGGCCGTCGAGCTCGGCGGCGGTGCTGTCGATGTGCACGACCACCTTGTCCCGTTTCGGATTCCAGAGCGACGGCGACCACTCGACGAGGTCGTACCCGACCGCGATCACCAGATCGGCCTCCGCGAGCTGCGGGATGTTCGCGAGCTCCGCACCCGGCCGCTGCAGACCGGCGGCCGGAAGCGACTGCTGGCTGAACGGATCGAGCACTCCTTTCGCCATATAGGTGTGGGTCGCGAAGATCCCGCTCCGCCGAACGAAACGCCGGAGCGCTTCCACGCTGGCGTGACCCGCGGCCTGGCGCCGCGCGACGCCGTTGCCCGCAAGGATGATCGGCGCCTTCGAGCTCTTGATGAGCTCGAGCGCGCGGTTGATCACCGCGTCCTGCGCCTTTGGATACGAGGTCCGGCGGACCTCGAGCGGCTTCATGTCGGTGTCCTGTCCCGCGATGTCCTCGGGGAGCTCGATATGCGTGGCGCCCGGCTTCTCGAGACGGGCGAGCCGGAAGGCCTTGCGGACGATCTCGGGGGTCGACTCGGCGACGCTGATCCGCGTGCTCCATTTCGTGACCGGGCCGAACATGCGCACGATGTCGATGTACTGATGCGACTCCTTGTGCGCGCGCTCGAGGCCGACCTGTCCGGTGATCGCGACAAGCGGGGCGCGGTCGATATGCGCGTCGGCCACTCCGGTGATGAGGTTCGTCGCGCCGGGCCCCAGCGTCGCCAGGCAGACTCCCGGATACGACGAGAGGCGGCCGTAGACATCCGCCATGAAAGCCGCACCCTGCTCGTGACGGGTGAGGACGAACGTGATCTTGTCGCTCTCCGCGAGTGCGGCGTTCAGCGCGAGCGTCTCCTCGCCGGGGATCCCGAAGACGTGCCGTACGCCCTCGTTCTCGAGACATTTCACGAGCAGCTGCGCGACGTTCAACGGGCGGCCTCTCCGATGAGCCGCTCGACGATCACGGTGTCGCGCCACGCGCCGTCGAGCTTGGCGTGCCGCCGGTACGTGCCGACCTCGCGGAAACCGACCTTCGCCAGTAGCTTGCGGCTCGCTTCGTTCTCGGGGAAGACGCGCGAGAGAAGCTTCCATATGCCGCGGCCCTCGCACTCGCGCACGAGCGCCTCCATCGCGGCGCGACCCGCGCCGGTCCCGCGCGCGTCGCGCGCGACGTAGACCGAAAACTCGGCGACCCCGGCGTAGCACGACCGCGCTCTGTATTCGCTCGCGGCAGCCCAGGCGATCACCCCACCGTTGCGCTCGACGACGACCGTAGGCCAGCGCGGCGAGCGCTCGCGAAGACCGCGCGCGATATCGCTCGGCGTCCGGGGCTCGGTCTCAAATGTGGCGACGCGGTCGGCGATGCCTTCGTTATAGATACCCGCGATCGCCGCCGCGTCCTCTTCCGTCGCAACGCGCGTCCGGGTCACTCGGCCGGCTGCGACGTCGGCTGTTGTCCCTCCGCGGGCCCGATCCAGATCGTCTGGATGTTCGTGAACTCACGCGCACCGAACGCCGAGAGCTCACGGCCGTAACCCGAGCGCTTGATTCCGCCGAACGGCAGGCGCGGGTCCGATGCGACCATGCCGTTCACGAAGACGCTTCCGGACTCGATGCGCCGTGCGAGACGTTCGCCGAGCGCCGTGTCGCCCGTCCAGATGGATGCGCCGAGGCCGTACGCGGAGTCGTTCGCGACGCGGACCCCCTCGTCGCCGTCACGTACCCGAATGACCGCCGCAGCCGGGCCGAAGGTCTCCTCGCGGAAGGCCGCCATGTCGCGGGTGACATTCACGAGGACGGTGGGCGTGAAGAAGTAGCCCTTTCCGGTCAGGCGCTCGCCGCCGGTGAGGACACGGGCCCCGGCGCGCACCGATTCGTCGACCTGACGCTCGAGCGCGTCGAGGAGATCGCGCCGCGCGAGGGGGCCGACCTGTGTCTTCGTGTCCATCGGATCGCCGACGACGAGGTCCTCAACGCCCTTCGCGAAGCGCCGCTCGAATTCTTCGGCGACGGAGTCCACAACGATGAACCGCTTTGCGGCGATGCACGATTGGCCGTTGTTCTGATTCCGCGCGCGGACTGCGGTGGTCGCGGCCAGCTTGAGATCCGCGTCGCCGAGGACGATGAAAGGATCCGATCCGCCGAGCTCGAGCACCGTCTTCTTGAGCGCGCGACCGGCGAGCTCCGCGATGCGCGAGCCGGTGTCCGAGCTTCCAGTGAGGGTGACCGCGCGGATGCGCTCGTCCGCGATGATCGGCTCGATCGCCGAGCCCGAAACCAGCACGGTGCGGAGCAAGCCTTGCGGGAAGCCCGCGTCTCGGAAAGCCTCCTCGATCGCGAGCGCGCATTGGGGGACGTTCGACGCGTGCTTGAGCACGGCAGCGTTCCCGGCCATGAGCGCGGGAGCCGCGAACCGGATGACCTGCCAGAACGGGAAGTTCCACGGCATGACCGCGAGCACGACACCGAGCGGCTGGAACGCGACGATGCTCCGCCGGGCGTTCGCGCGGATCTCCTCGTCGGCGAGGTAGCGCGCGGCGTTCTGTGCGAAATGGTCAGCGCCGAAGGCGCATTTCTCGATCTCGGCCTTCGCCTCGACGATGGGCTTCCCCATCTCGAGCGTCGCGAGCCGGGCGTAACGCTCGGAGCGCTCTCGGAGCAGTCTCGCGAGCGCGCGCATCGGAACGGCTCGTTCGGCGATAGGACGGTCGCGCCATTCGAGGAACGCGTCGTGGGTCTCGGCGAGGGCCATCTCGACCTCGTCGCGCCCGAACGCGTCGAACGACGCGATGACTTCCTCGGTCGCCGGGTTCACCGCGCTGATCTGGCCGACGGTGGTCGCCATATAGGTCGAGGATAACTACTTGTTCGCGAACGGATGGATCGGCGCGAAGACTCTTACCTCGACAGGGGATGCAGCTTTCTTGAACCGCTCCCCATCCGCGGGTACGCCGACCCCGGGGTAGAACCCGTAGTGCATAGGCACCGCGATCTTCGGCTTGAGCGCCTTGGCCATCCCCGCGGCCTCGTCGACGGTCATGACATAGCCGCCATCACCGATGGGCAGGAAGGCCACATCGCTGCGGATCCTGTCGAGCTCCGGCAGGTGATCGGTGTCGCCCGCGTGGTAATAGGTGTTTGCGCCGAGCTGCAGGACGTAGCCGACCCAGTTGTTTCGCTTGGGGTGAGCCTCGAGCCGTGCGGGATCGATGTTGTACGCCGGCACGGCTTCGATCTTCACGCCTGCCACATCCAGGCGATCGCCGGGCTTGACCGGCTTGACGTTGCCAGACAGCTCTTTTGCGACGTCGGCCGGAGCGACGATCACCGTCTTGTCCCTCTTCACCCGGGCGATGTCATCTGGCGCGTAGTGGTCGCCGTGCGCGTGCGTGATAAGGAGGAGGTCGGCCGCAGGAAGATCGTCGGTCAGTCCCCACGAATCGATGTAGACGACGAGCTTCTCGCCCTTCCAGCGGAAGGTCGACTGCTTGTACCAGGTAAACGTATCGAGCATCTACGTCCTCCCTTTGACCGTGTTTCGCAGCACGCCGATCCTCTCGATCTCGATCTCGACCACGTCACCGACCCCCAGATACTCGGGAGGCGTCCGGGCGAAGCCCACGCCCGCCGGCGTCCCGGTGATGATCATGTCGCCCGGCCAGAGCTCGCAGCCCGCGGAGATCTCGGCGATGAGTCGGGGGATCTTGAAGACCATGTACTTCGTCCGCGAGTCCTGCTTGGTGACGCCGTTCACACGCGACCGGATGGCGAGATCGCTCGGATCGAGCTCGTCGCCGGTCACGATCCAAGGCCCCATCGGCAGGTGCGTGTCGAAGTTCTTCCCTTTGAACCATTGCCCGCCGTGCCGTCGCTGCACGTCGCGGACCGAGACGTCGTTCGCGCACGTGTAGCCGAAGACGTGGCTCATTGCGGCCGCTTCCGTGATGTCGCGGCCGCCCTTGCCGATCACGACGGCGAGCTCGGCCTCCCAGTCGAGCTGCTCGGACTGTGGCGCGGGGAACAGCACCGCCGCGTCCGGGCCGACCACGGTCGCCGGGTTCTTCGTGAAGATCGCCGGGAACTGCGGTATCTCCTGCGGCGCGAGCTGCGCGCCGGATTGACCCCGCGCCTGCTTTCCTTCCTCGAAGTGCTCGCTGTAGTTCCAGCCGATGCAAAACACGTTGCGTGGCGGACGCGGGATCGGCGCAAGGAGCTTCGCGCTCGCGAGGGGGATGCCGCCTCGAGCGTCGCGCGCGGCCGCACGAAGGTCCGCCCAGAGCTCCTCGCCGGAAAGCAGCAGGTCGAGCACGTCATCTTCGTCGGTCGCGCCGCCCACAAGATCGACGGTCGAAAGAACGGTGTCGTCCGCGGCGACGATCCCGGCCGCCGCTACCCCGCGTTGATCAAAGGTGCAGATCCGCACGCTACCGTGCCCCTTCGACCGGAGGCGCCGGCCGCTCCTGGGGCCAGCCGGCGTACGCGCGCTTGTAATAGAGGAGCGGCGTTCCCCCGAGCGTTTCTCCGGCCTCGACGCTGCCGATGAAGATGACGTGATCGCCGCCGTCGTGGACCTCGGTCACCCTGCAGGCCGCGTACGCGAGGGACTGACCGCGAAGGATCGGTGCTCCGCCGGCCTCGGGCGCGGGGTCCCAGCGAAGATTCCTGAACTTCTCGTCGGCCTTGGACGCGAACAGCGTCGCGATGTCTTCGGCACCTTCCTTTAGGAAATTGATGACGTAAGCCCGGTGGGTTGCGAGCGCAGGGAGCGTCCGCGACGTCCGATCGATCGATATGAGCATGAGCGGAGGATCAGTGGAGAGTCCCATGTAGGCCTGACTCGTCAGACCTTTGGGCTCGCCATGCTCGTCGAGGGTCGCGACGATCACGACGCCCGTCGGAAACGAGCTCGAGATCGCGCGAAACAATTCTCGGCTGACAGGCACTAGCGGCCGCGAAGGTACGCGTCCTGTCCTTTGATCCAGTCCTCTCGGGGCGGGCTGAAGACATCGAGGTCGTAGGTATCGTCGAGCGCGAGCGCCTCGTGGGGGACGTTGGCCGGGATGACCAGCACCTCGCCGGCACGCACCTCGTGGATCTCCGAGAGATCGTCGCCCAGACGAAGCCGGAGCGCGCCCTCGACGATGAACGACAGCTGCTCGGCCGGATGCACGTGCCGCGGGACCGTGGCCCCTTTCTTCAGCCAGATCTGGGCGAGCATGGCCTTCTCGCCGTGGAGAAACCTCCGCTGCACGCCGGCCATGAGGTCCTCGCGCGGTGAATCCTCCCAGCGAACGCGTCTCCCCTTCGTGGCCACGTCATCCTCCCCGTCGTGATGCGGCGAGGATACCGGCCGGAGCGACGACGGGTTTGTCGGTGCCAAGCTCCCGACCCAGGAAGGTAAGGACGTGTTGCGCCCACTCGTCCGGATGCGTGGCGAACGCCATCACGTGTTCGCACCCGGGGACGATCCAGAGCTCGGTGCCCGGATTCGCGCTCGCCGCCTTCAGGTCAAACCCGTGATGGAGCGGCACCGTCGTGTCGTCGGTGCACTCAATGAAGAGAAAGGGCCGCTCGGGATGCGCGGCGACCACCTTCGATGGCGTGACCTTTGAGATATCGAGACCGAGGAAGAGCCGTGCCATCAGCACGATCCCCGGCGTGAACCAGGACGGCAGATTCGTGTACTTCGTCGCCGATTCGCTGACCACGGTGTTCCCGTCGGCGAACGCGGAGTCTGTGACGACCGGGCCGATCGTCGGGTCCGCCTGCACCGTCATCAGAACGCTGCCGCCGCCGAGCGACTCGCCGATCACGGCGACGCGCGCCCTCTCGATATCGGCCCTGTTCGCGGCGAGGTCGATCGCGGCGAGGATGTCGCGCGGCTCTTCGATCCCGAGCGTGTATCTCGTCCCGCCGCTCTCACCGTGACCGCGTAGGTCGAACAGCAGCACCGAGTAACCGTGCACGAGCAGGAGCCTGGCGATCGCCGCGGGCATGAAATCCGAGTTGACGCGATTTCTTCCGCGGCCATGCACGATCACGGCGGCGCGATCCGCGCGGGGTACAGCGAAC
Organism: Chloroflexota bacterium; assembly: GCA_005883775.1. GTDB lineage: Bacteria > Chloroflexota > Limnocylindria > P2-11E > P2-11E > 3-1-20CM-2-70-9. The sequence goes on from VBEU01000116.1 coordinate 7,425, forward strand.
CACCATCCCTTGAGCACGATCCCGTCGCGGCTGTTGAAGGTCACATCGTCGTGTGTCGCGGCGATCGAGCTCGCGGGTGGATCGAGCGGCACGCGCTCCACCTGGGTGACCGTTTCCGCGACCCGGAAGGAGATGGCGAAATACGCGACGAGCGCCGCGGCGATGATCGCCACCAGGAAATAGGCCAGTCGTTTCCGCGTTTGTCGCGACACGCGACGAATGTATCGCCCCGGAGTAACGCCCGAGCGCATCCGGCGTTGAATGTGCGACCCGTCTAAATCAGTCCATCCGACCCCCCTGCGTCGAGCGGCCCGCCCCACGAGGCGGGCCGCTCCTTTATTCGGACGCTACCCCGCTGAGACCTGTCGCCCTAATCGCCGTTCGGCATGGTCGTTAGGTCGTGTGAGAGCTCACTTAAAACGCTTCCCCTCCAAACGCCGCCGGTCTCTCCACCGGCGGCGTTCTCTGTTTACGCAGCACCGCCTCGTGCAAGAGGAGGATCTGGCGAGCTCGCTCGACGATCGGCTGGTCGAGCAGCTTTCCGTCGAGCGCGACGGCCCCGTGTCCTTTGGCCTGGCCATCCTCGAATGCAGCAACGACACGCCGCGCGTAGGAAACCTCGGCCGGACTCGGACTGAAGACGTCGTTCACGATCTCGATCTGCCCGGGGTGGATGAGCGACTTCCCTCGAAAGCCCAGGCGACGGCCCTGTGACGCATCGCGACGAAGTCCCTCCCCGTCGGTCACGTCCGGCCAGATCCCATCGATCGCCTGCCGCCGCGCCGCGGTCGCGGCGACGACGACCGCCGAGCGCGCGTACACGAGCTCGGCCGCCTCGGCCTCGCGTTCGGTCGGCAGCGAAAGGTCGCGCGCGAAATCCTCGGCGCCGAAGAGCAGCGCCACCACGCGATCCGAGAAGGCTGCGATCGCGTTGGCCTCGAGCAGACCTTGAGCGGATTCGATCGACGGCACGAGGCGGATCGAGCCTCGCGCGATCCCCGCGGCGTCCTCTCGTTCGTCGAGATTTCGCACGAGGCTCGCGACTTCCTCCGCGCGGTCGATCTTGGGGACGACGATCCCGACGAGACCCGGACGCAACACCGCGGCGAGATCGGCGTCGCGCAACCCCGTATCACGGTTGACTCGGACGTATCGCGCCGGACCTTCCGCGTTCGACGGAAGCGCGATCGCGGCCGCGATCGCGGCGCGCGCTCGATCCTTTTCGTCGGGCGGGACGCCGGGCACGAACATGAGCGAGCGCAGCAGCTGCATCAGTACGAGCGGGGCATGCCGAGCACGTTCTGGCCTAGGTACGCGAGGACGAGGTTGTTGCTCACCGGAGCGACCAGCAGAAGCCGCGTTTCCCGGAACTTGCGCTCGACGTCGTACTCGGCCGCGAACCCGTAGCCGCCGTGCGTATCGAGCGCCGCGTTCGCAGCGTCCCACGACGCCTGCGATGCGAGGAGCTTCGCCATGTTCGCTTCAGGCCCGGCGAGCTTGTCGTTGTCGTAGAGCCATGCGGCCTTGTCTCGCACCAGGGCGGCGGCTTCGATACGAGCATGGGCCTGCGCGATCGGAAATTGAACACCCTGATTGGCACCGATCGGTCGGCCGAACACCACGCGGCTCGTCGCGTAGCGCGATGCGCGCTCGACGAACCAACGACCGTCGCCGATCGCCTCGGATGCGATCAGGATCCGCTCGACGTTCCAGCTGTCGATGATGTGGCGGAAGCCCTGCCCTTCCTCGCCGACCAGATCCTTGGCCGGTATCTCCAGGTCCTGGATGAAGATCTCCGTCGTGTGATGGTTGAGCATCGTGCGGATCGGCCGGATGGTGATGCGTCCGTCGGCGAGAGCTCGTTTCAGGCGGACGATGAAGACCGACAGGCCCTGCGTCTTGTCCTGAAGCTCCTCGTACGGTGTCGTGCGCGCAAGAAGCAGGAGCAGGTCGGAGTGCTCGGCCCGCGAGATGAAGACCTTCTTGCCGTTGATGATGTAGCGGCTTCCCTTCTTCACCGCGGTGGTCCGCAGTCGCGTGGTCTCCGAACCGGCCTCGGGCTCGGTGATGCCGAAGGCTTGCAGACGCGTCTGTCCCTTCGCGAGCGCGGGAAGGTACTTACGCTTCTGTTCCTCGCTGCCGTGCTTCAGGAGCGTGCCCATCGTGTACATCTGCGCGTGAGCGCTCGCCGCGTTGCCGCCCGACCTGTTTATCTCTTCGAGGATGACGGCCGCGTCGGCGACGTGGAGTCCGGCCCCGCCGTATTCGCTCGGGATGAGCGCCGCGAGCCAGCCCGCCTGCGTCAATGCATCGACGAACTTCTCCGGGTACTCGTGCTTGCGATCGACCTCGCGCCAATACGGGTCGCCGAAGTCTGCGCACAGCTTCCTCACGGCGGCGCGGATCTGCTCGCGATCCGGGTCGCT
>VBEU01000117.1 GCA_005883775.1 Chloroflexota bacterium
GTCTACTCGGCGCGTCTCGACCGGAAACAGAAGCTCATCACCGCCGAACGCGTCTCCGGACAGTTCAACATCTACGATTCCATCCCGGGCATGCGCAAATACAGCCCGATCTGGCAGTTCAACTACGTCATCGTGCCGCGGGACTATGTTGCGAACACGCTGCGCTCGGAGCGGGATTGTCTTCGGAGCGGCTACGAGATCCGGAAGAGCCTCGACTTCGAGAACTGACCAGTGCTCTAGCTCCCTGCGGTCGCAGGCCCTCTTACCGACGAAAGCCACGCCATCGCGTCGACATCGCGGCGAAAACGATGCACGACGAGATGCGCGTATTCAGGGCGCGCAAGGAGCTGAGGGAGCTCGCGCCTGCGGCGGTGGTGTGTCTTGATCGCCCACCAGAAAAGCGTGTCGCGCGATAGGAACTGATTTCGGAAAGTCTCGCGATTCCCGGTCCCGGCCCAGAGCTCCTCACCGCTTCGGATCCGCCGCAGAGCCCGTAGGAACAGGCGCGCGAAGACGACCGTGAGCGGCGGATCGAGCCAGATCACCGTGTCGGCGTGGGGCAGCACGAGACCTTGCGCACCGCGTCCGCCGTAGTTGCCGTCGACGACCCAGGCCTCGCCTTCGACGGCGCGAGCGACGCGCTCCTTGAAGACCTCGACCGGCACGAGCGTCCAGTTCGGACCCCATGCGAGCGCGTCGAGCTCGACGTGAGGCACGCCGAGCCGACGCGCTAGCTCACGCGCGAACGTCGTCTTGCCCGAGCCGGTCGTGCCGACGACCGAGATTCGCCGGCTCAGGATCTCAGCGAAGGCGCACCGCGAGAATGGCTACTTCTGAACAACTTCGGTGACGTCGTAGGACTTGTTGTTCTTGTTCTTCGGTTTCTGAGTCTTGACCTTGGCAATGAGGTCATCGACGACCTCCTGGTAATCCGGTGGCTTCGCTCCACCCGGGCTGTTCACCACAGCCCCTACGCCGATCTCGAGCGTGACGTTGATGTAGCGGTGGTGTGCCACGTTCCTCCCCCTCTTTGCCCCTAGTGGGGCACGTAACACCGGAATACTCCTCAGGCAGTCAAGTCGGCTAGCCGTACGCTCCTAGACTCGGCCCGTGCCGCAGGAACGGAAGGTCGTGACCGTCCTGTTCGCGGACATCGTCGATTCGAGCGGTACGACCCGGTCGTATGACGCCGAAGTGCTCCGCGCGGCACTCGCGCGCATGTTCGCGAGGACACGCGACATCCTCGTCGCTCACGGCGCGACGGTCGAAAAGTTCATCGGCGACGCGGTCATGGCCGTCTTTGGCATTCCGGTGGCGCACGAGGACGATGCCGAACGAGCGGTGCGCGCTGCACTCGCGCTGCGAGCCGACGTGTCTCCGAACCAGAAGGACGGCCGGCCCGGCTTCACGCTGCGCATCGGGATCAACACCGGCGAGGTCGTGACGGGCGACGGCGAAGGAGCTGAGTTCCTCGTCACGGGAGAGCCGGTGATCGTCGCGGCACGGCTACAGCAGATGGCGGTGCCTGGGGAAATCCTGGCCGGTCCCCTGACTCGCGAGATCACCCGCGGCCGAGTCAAATACGGCCCGGTCCGCACCATCGAGACGAAAGGGATGGGGCCGATCGAGGTCGCGGCCGCCGAGACCCTCGCCGGACCCGGCGCGGCGACGGGACACACCGCGACCCCGTTTGTGGGACGTGATGCGGAGATGCGTCTTCTCGACGACGTCCACCGGCGCGTTGCTTCGACAGGGCGACCGCACCTCGTGACGATCTATGGCGACGCCGGCATGGGAAAGACGCGTGTCGCGCTCGAGTTCCTCCGACGGCTGGACCCGGTCGAGCCGATCGCACGTGCCGCCTGTCTCCCCTACGGACACGCGATCACCTACTGGCCGCTCCAGGAGCTGATCCGCGGAGAAGCCGCGATCACACCGACCGATGGTCGTGATGCGGCACGCGCGAAGATCGAGACGCGCGTCGCCGGCATGGAGGGACTTGACGAGCTGGAGTCGAGAGCGATCGCGCGCGAGCTTGCAGCCCTCGCCCTCGCCGACGCCGACACGCCCCAAACTGAGTTGACGTCCGACGCGCGGCGGCGCGAGCTCGCCCTCGGGATGACGCGATACCTCGAGGCTCGGCTGGGCACCACACCGGGAACGATCGTCCTCGAGGATCTCCACTGGGCGGAAGAGCCGTTCCTCGCATTGCTCGAGGAGCTGCTCGATCAGCTGCATGCACCGTTGCTGCTTCTTTGCCTTGCTCGGCCCGACCTCCTCGAGCGAAGACCGAGCTGGGGTTCGGGACGCACGAACGCGATGGCGATCGCGCTCGAGCCGCTCGACGTCCCGCAGACCGAGAAGCTCGTGCGCGCTCTCCTCGCGGGTGGCTCCGACCGGCCGGTCGACGAGATCGTCGCACGGACCGAGGGAAACCCCCTCTTCGTCGAGGAGTACGTTCACATGCTCGTCGATCAGGGTTCGCGCGCGGTCGTTCCGCCGACACTGCACGGCGTCATCGCCGCGCGAATCGACGCCACGACACCCGGAGTCAAGCGTCTTCTGCACGAAGCGAGCGTCATCGGCCGCGACTTCTGGCTCGATGCGCTGCCGACCGCGCCTGCTGGCGCCGATGTCGCGGAGGCCGAAAGACGCGGGCTCATCTCGCGACGCGCGCGCCGCGGTCCGTCAGGCAGTCCGACGTTTGTTTTTCGCCACGGCCTCATCCGCGACGTCGCGTACTCATCACTTTCGAAGGCTGAGCGCACGCGGGTCCACGACCACTACTCGCGCTGGCTGGAGACGGCGGCCACAGAGCGCGCACAGGAGTACGCCGAGATCGTCGCGTACCACGCCGAGCGAGCGTTCGCGCTTGCACACGAGCTCGATGCCGCTAGCGCCATGGATCTTGGCCGGCGCGCCTTCACGCTGCTGTCGCGGAGCGCCGCCGGCGCATCGGCCCGGGGGGAGTTTCGCGCGGCGCGCGAGCTGAACGATCGCGCGCTCGCGGTCGCCGCCGGCGGCGCCGTTCCTCCCGCCGAGCTGGCGTCGGCGCGGGCGCTCGATGCGATCGTCAAGCTTCGGCTGGACTCGGACGTCGCGGCCGTAAGCGAGCTCGATCGCGCGATCGACGCCGCGCGCAGTCTCGGACCGAGTACCGAGCTCGTGCGCCTTTTGGTGTGGCGAGCGTCGTCGGTCACGATCCTCGACGACATCCCCGGATCGGAGCGGCAATTCGAGGAAGCCATCGCCGTGGCGCGCGAGACCGGAGATCGCGAGATCCTCGCGTACGCGGTTTGGGCGTCAAGCGAGCCGCTCGGCCTGACGGGCCGATTGGAAGAACAGGCCAAGCTCCTGGACCACGCCCTCGCCGAGGTGCGCGCGGTCGCGGCACCGTATGAGGTCGCTTGCCTTGGCGAGATCTGCGTCAACGCGGCCGCACGCGGCGATCACGTGCGCGCTCGCGAGGTCGCGGAAGAAGCCATCGCGGCGGCTCGTGCGAGCGGTCGCCGGATGGATCGCTGGAAGGCCGCGTACGCCCTCGCCGTCAGCCTCCTCGCGAGCAACGATCCGGGGTCGCTCGCCGCCGCCGAAGAGGCGCTGGTCCTCGCCAGGGAGATAGGCGGCCCCGGCGCCCTCGCGGAGGCCGCCCATGCCGCGAGCTCTGCGCGTCAGGCGAGCGGCGATCTCGAGGGCGCGCGAACCGTGCTCGAGGAAACGTTCGCGCAGCTCGACCCCGCGCGGATGACGATCCAGCGCGACGCAATCACTCGGCTCGAGACACGCCGTGCCGAGGTGGCCCTCGCACGCGGGGACATCGAAACAGCTCGGATCTCGGCGACAACGGCGGTGCGCATCGCTCCGAAGCCCCACGTCGAGACGCGAGCCGAAGCGTTGCTCGCCCTCGCATCGGTCGCCGCCGTCGAGGACCGAAGCGCAGACGCGCGGAGCCTCATCACCGAAGCGATGACGCTTCTCGCGCCAAGCGGATATCGAGATCTTCGCGAACGTGTGGAACGCATGGCGGAACGCTTGTCGGCGGGGTCGGCAGCGCACTGACAGTCCGCGGTGCTATGTTCGGCAGCCCGTGAAGCTGCACGAATTCCAGGCGAAGCAGATCCTCGCGCGCGCGGGCATCCCCATTCCGGACGGCCATGTCGCGGTGTCGCCGCAGGAGGCCGAAGCGGCGGCGAAGGCGATCGCCGCGCCGGTCGCGGTGAAGGCTCAGGTGCACGCCGGCGGGCGCGGAAAGGCGGGTGGCATCAAGGTCGCCAAATCGCCGGGGGAAGCGAAGGCCGCGGCAGGGGCGATCCTGGGCATGGAGATAAAGGGACTGCGCGTCGAGAAGGTGTACGTCGAGCGCGCCGCCGATGTCGCGAGCGAGCTGTACCTCGGCATCACGCTCGACCGCGATCGCCGCCGACCCGTGGTGATGCTCTCGACGGTCGGCGGCGTGGACATCGAAGAGGTGGCCGCGGCGCGACCCGAGGCGATCGCGCGCGGCTGGCCGAGCCCGCTCCTCGGTCTCCTGCCGTTCGAAGCGCGTGCGCTCGTGTTCGCAGCCGAGGTGGCGCCCGCGCAGCGCGAGGCGGTAGCCGACATCGCTCGGCGCCTTTACCGCGTATACGGGGAGACCGACGCGACCCTCGTCGAGATCAACCCGCTGTTCGTTCAGAAGGACGGCTCGGTGCTCGCCGGCGACGCGAAGCTCGACGTCGACGACAACGCGCTCTTCCGCCTGCCGGATCTCGCCAAGCTCAAGGAGGTGTCGGCGGACGAGGAAGCTGAGGAGAAGGCGCGGGCGCTCGGGTTCAGCTACGTCCAGCTCGACGGCGATGTCGGGATCATCGGCAACGGCGCGGGGTTGGTGATGGCGACGCTCGACGCGGTCCGCAACGCGGGCGGTCGCGCGGCGAACTTCCTCGACGTCGGCGGCGGAGCGAAGGAAGCGGTCGTGAAGGCGGCGCTCGAGATCGTGCTGTCGAACCCGCGCGTCCGGAGCGTAATGATCAACATCTTCGGAGGCATCACGCGCGGCGACGAGGTCGCGAAGGGCATCCTCGACGTGATCGAGGCGCACCCCCCGCGCGTCCCGCTCGTGGTGCGGCTCTCGGGGACCGAAGCCGAGGCCGGCCGCCGGCTGCTCGTGGACGCCCCGCTCGAATCGCGCGAAACGATGGACGAGGCCGCCGCCGAGGCGGTCCGTCTTGCGAAGGAGCCCGCGCGCGCGTGAGTGTCCTTTTGGGCCGCGAGACTCGCGTGATCGTCCAGGGGCTCGGGCGCGAAGGCCGCTTCCACGCCGAGCGCATGAAGGACTACGGCACGAAAGTCGTCGGCGGGACGAAGCCGGGCGCGGGCGGCACGTCGATCGACGGCATTCCGATGTTCGATACGGTCGCTCGGGCGGTCGACGCGACCGGCGCGGACGCGTCGATCGTGTTCGTGCCGGCGCCCGCGGCGATGGACGCGCTGCTCGAAGCGATCGACGCGCAGATCGAGCTCGTCATCGCGATCACCGAGGGGATTCCGATCGCGGACATGCTCAAGGTCGCGGCGGTGCTCGAGACCGCGGCGACGACGCTCGTGGGACCGAACGGTCCGGGCGCGATCACCCCAGGGCAGAGCAAGATCGGGATCATGCCGGCGGAGAACTTTTCGCGCGGCGGGGTCGGGTTCGTCTCTCGCAGCGGCACGCTGACCTACGAAATCGCCGACCTGCTCACACGCGCCGGGCTCGGTCAGTCCACGTGCATCGGCGTCGGGGGCGATCCGGTCGTCGGCCTGCCCACGCCGGACGCGGTGCGTCTGCTGAATGAAGATCCGGAGACCGAAGCGATCGTCATCGTCGGCGAGATCGGCGGCTCAGCCGAGGAGCGCGCGGCCGAATACATGCGCTCCGAGGGGAAGAAGCCGGCGGTCGCGTTCATCGCGGGCCGGTCCGCGCCGCCCGGCAAGCGCATGGGCCACGCCGGCGCGATCGTCTCAGGGAATCAGGGCACCGCTGAATCAAAGGTGCGCGCGTTCGAGGAGGCAGGGATCCCTGTCGCCAATGCACCGAGCGAAATACCGAGACTCGTGAAGAAGGCGCTTCGCCGCTGACGTTACAGAACGGTCTAGCGAGCGTTCCTAATTTCGAGTGAAGGGTCGGCAAGAGGGGCGTCGTCCGGTAGAGTGCTCGGGGATGAGATTCCGCCGCGTCGCGACGTTCCTTCTCACGCTCGTCATGTCCACCACGTGGCTCATTCCCACCGTCGCGCCCCGGTCAGGCGGCGTGGCTGATGCGCAGACGCTCGGGCAGGGTTATTCGGTCGCCGGAGACTTCAAGGGCGCGGGGTATCAGCAGATCGCGACGCTCTACGACCCGAACGACGATCTCGGCCTGCGCATCGCCGTCCTCGATCGCACGACCACCGATCCAAAGATGATCACCACGCAGTGGTTCGTGACAGGTGCGAACAGCTTCGACCTCGGCCGGATGAAGGTCGCGGCGCTCGATCTGAATGCCGACGGCAAGACCGATATCGCCGTCCTTTACAACGACGGCAACTTTACGGTGCGCCTAGTCGCATGGGTCTCTACCGGAAGCGCGTTCACATACCTGGGCAGCGTGTGGCGCCACACGAACTTCGAATGGCAGCGCGCGGGCGATCTCCTGACCGGCAAGTTCACCGGAAGCGGGCTACCGGGAATTCTCATCCCGTACGCGCAGGACAACTTCGATCTCAAGTTCCTCTATCTCGAAGCGACCGCGACGGGGATTCGCTATCCGGGTGACCGCGGCCTCTACGACTCGGGACCGAACCAGATCTGGCCCACGCAGGCACGCTTCGTCGCGGGCCGCTTCACCCGCACGACTGGCACTGACCAGGTCGCGATGATCTACCAGTACGACGACGGCTCGATCAGGATCCACGTCTTCGAGCTCGACGCCGGTGGCAGCCTCGCGCCGCAGGGCGGCGGCTTTGGCGGACACTGGACCTCACCGCCGAATTTCTTCGACATCAGCAAGGCGCGCTTCGTCGCAGGCGACGTCGACGGCGACAAGCTGACCGACATCTTGGATTTCTACGACTACCCCGATGGATCCTCGCGCGTCCACCTCATGCTCGCGGCGGATGGGCACGCGCTTCGCGATGTCATCGGCGTCGCCTGGCCGGTCGGCGCGATGCCGTGGCTTTCGACGCAGATCGTCGCGGGCGACTGGAACAAGGACGGCAAGGCCGACGTCGCGACCGTGACCGCGGGCCAGGATGGTGTCACGCACGTTGGCCTCCTCACGAGCGTGGGCCGTGCGCTCCACTACGACGCGGACGCGTGGACGACACCCGCGAGCGAGCTCCGCGCGCTCGGATGCACGAGCTGCTGGCCCTTGAACGGCATGCCGCTCCTGGCCGGACAGCCGAACCCGCACCGCCGTCCGCTTGCCGTGAAGATCGATAACGCGCCGGCCGCGCGCCCGCACTACGGGATCAGCCAGGCGGACATGGTGTGGGAGCTTCTCGTCGAAGGCTTCATCACCCGCCTCGCCACGTACTACCACTCGCAGGATCCGGCAACGATCGGCGCGGTCCGCAGCGTCCGCTTCTCGGACCGCTACACGACGCCGATGGTGCGCGGATCCCTCGTCTTCTCTGGGGCCTCGCAGCTCATGGAAGGACTCGTGCGCGGCGACATCGCCGCGGGACTCTACGTCGGCGTTTCGCCGCAGCTCGGTCAGGGCAACTCCTTCTACCGGTCGAACGTGGACGGAAAGGTCGCGCCGCACAACCTCTTCACGTCGTCCGACGCGCTCCGCGCCGCGACGAGCGACGTCGGTGGCGGCGGTGCGGTCGACGTGCCGCGCTGGGATTTCCTCGCGCAGGCGAACCATTCGCCGACCATCGGCGGTTTCCTGGGCAGCGTCCCCGCGAGAACGCTGACGGTGCCATACCGAGCCGATGCCTTGGTGCGCTATGACTACGACGCGAACGCCAACGTGTACCTCCGCTATCAATCGAATGGCGCCCGCATGGTCCTCGAGGTCGACGCGGCAAACGGCGCGTGGATCATGGCGAAGAACGTCGTGATCATCCGGACGGACGTGTGGGTCACCAACGTGGTCGACGACGCCGGTGGCGCGCCCAGCCTCGACATGCGCCTGGTCGGCTCGGGCCCGGCCTCGATCTTCCGCGATGGCCTACGCCAGGACGGGACGTGGTCACGGGCGAACCTCGTCGATTCGTTCACCTTCACG
>VBEU01000118.1 GCA_005883775.1 Chloroflexota bacterium
GGAGAACACGCAGTCGGTGCTGAAATGAACGAGACGCGCGCCCGCGTCAGCGCAGCGCTTCGCGAGGCGATGCGGGAAGAGCGAGTTGACGGAGATGCTGAGCACTGGATCGGTCGCGTTCGACCGTTGCTTAACGATGCCGATCGCGTTCACGACGACCTGTGGGCGCGCCCGGGCGATCGCGTCGGAGACCGAGTCGAGCTCGAGCGCATCGACGCCGGCGATCGGCTCGGTCCGGCTGTAGAACGGCGCGAGATCCGGGGCGGCCGCGCGGAAGGTCGTGAACGTGACTGACTCCGCGGAGAGCACCTGGCAAAGCTTGTGGCCGAGCATGCCCGAGCCACCGAGGATCAGGACGCGCCGATCGCGGGCGGGCCGCTCGGCGCCTACGGCCGTTTCACCTGAGCGTGATCGGCGGTCACCAGCCGGACGTTCGCGTGAACCGGTTCGGTCGGCACGTTCTGGATGTCGAGCGTCAGCGCCTGGAGGAGGAGCTGTACGCCGACGATGATCGGGAGGACCGCGAGCATGACCGTTCCCGTCGTCGCTGCCACACCGGCCTGCGACGCGAGGGCCCAGTGCCACACGCCCCAAATCGCGCCGAACATCCCCAGAAGGAGCCCGAAGACCAGGTAGAGCGACACGGCGGTGAAGTCTCGGACGAAGTACTGCAGAACGATGCGGCGGACGAAACCCCGGAGGAGCCGCCAGGGGAACTGCAACGCGGCGCGCGATTCCGAAAGTTGACTCGTCGCCCCCTTGGGATACCGCGCCGGAATGTAGACGTCGCGGACCACGCCGCGCAGCAGGCTGAGGCGGAGCAGCATGCTCGACTCGAAGAAGTAGCGCTTCCCGATCGGCGCCTCGCCAAGAAGTGGCACCAGCGAAGCGTGGATGGCGGTGTAGCCATTGGTCGGATCGAAGATGTCCCAATATCCGGACGCGAGCTTCGTCATGAACGAGAGGCCGGCATTGCCAAATCGACGGCGGCCCGGCATCGAGCGTAGCTCGCGCTCGTGGAGGAAGCGATTGCCCTTCGTGTAGTCGGCCCTGCCGATCACGATCGGCGTGATCAGCGTCAGCAGGTGATCGGGATCCATCTGCCCGTCGGCGTCCATCTTCGCGATGACCTCTGCGCCGAGAGCGGCGGCACGCTGGTACCCCGCCATCACCGCGGCTCCAACGCCCTGGTTCTGTTCGAGCTCTACCAGATCGACTCTGGGATCGCGGACATCTCGAACCACCTGGCTCGTCGCATCGGCACTCCCGTCGTTGACCACCACGACGTGCCGGACGAACCCGGGCACGCTCGCGATGACGCTCGCGACGGTCGTCGACGCCCGGTACGCCGGAACGACCACCGCGACGACGGGCAGCTCGATCGGAACGACCGGAGCGTTCGCGGACGATGCGACGAGGAAGAAGTCTGGACGGCGCACGTCTTCGAGCGCCGTCACCGCGTCGGCGACGGACTCGCTTGGCGGATCGGGCTGGCGGAAGGGCTCGGCGCGACGAGGGTCGGATCGAGCTTCTGCGCCGTCGCGAGCTCGGTCTGCGCCTCGGCCGTCTGGCCGATTTGTCGGAGGAGAAGGCCAAGATTGAAATGCGCGGCGGCGTAGTTCGCATCGACCGCGATCGCCTGGCGGTAGAGCGCGATCGCTTCATTCGTCGCGCCGGCGTTCGTCCGGACGATCGCGAGGTTGAAGAGCGCGCTGACCATCTTCGGGTCCATCTCTAGCGCAATACGGTAGTAAGACTCGGCCGCGACGAAGCGACTTTGACGCTGCGCGATCTCGCCGAGGTTGTAGTACGCGAATTGGTTCTTCGGGTCTTTCGAAAGCGTCGTGAAGTACGCGGCAACCGCTTCGTCGAGCTTCCCGGCGGCGTGCGCCGCGAGGCCGCGGTTGAGCGCGTCCGCCGCGGTCTCGTTCCCGCTGCCAGACGCCGGGCCGCCGCACGCGGTCAGCGCAAGGCAAGAGAGGAGAACGCCCGCGAGCAGTCGACCCTTCACTCGCCGCGATGTTAACCGGGGGCTCGTGCGTCCAACGTCGGACTTTCGGGGGAGATGCGAGCGGGACGAGGTCGCAGACAAACACCCGGAGTGGCGGCGCCAGCGGGCGTGAGCACCTGCGCGATCGGAGTCCCGGCTCGAGCTTCGCGGGCGGCGCTTCTCAGAGTTGCGACGAGAGCGAAACCCGCCGTCGATTCGGCTTTCCTCGCGTGACGCCCGCCGCCGGTCTCGGATGACGTCCGAGCTCGCCCCGGGGGCAATCGGGGCGTCGCTTGATGACAGGACGGCCATCGCGCCATACCTTTCTCTCCCACGCAGCCAACGCGCGTCTTTGGTGAGGGAGACGAGGGAATGCTCAAGTCCACGACCGTCTTTGCGCTCGCGCTCGCGCTCACGCTCGCGGTTCCCGATCCTGCGGTCGCAAAGGATCCGGGTGGGGTCACGGTCATCCAGTCCACGAAGAACGACGTCTCGGCGCGCCTCGCGACGATTTCCCCGAAGACCGAAGGCGCGGGGCAGCCGAAGAAGGAGCGTCCGCTGCATGGGTTTCCTCAAGCCGTGACCGGCGTCCCGGATGCGGCGGTGCAGTCGACGGTGAGCACCGCGGCACCCGCGGCGTCCTCCTCCTTCGAAGGAATCGGCCAGGGCTTCGCCGGCTTCACCGTTCAGTACGCGCCGCCCGACACGAATGGCGCGGTCGGACCGAACAACTTCGTGCAGACGGTGAACGTCTCGTTCGCGGTCTTCACCAGGACAGGATCGCTGCTCTACGGGCCCGCCAAGATCAACACGCTCTTCACAGGCTTTGGCGGACTCTGCGAGACGGACAACGACGGCGACCCGAGCGTGGTCTACGACCAGCTCGCAGATCGCTGGCTCATCACGCAGTTCGCGATCTCCGGTGCGAACGGAAGCTCCGTGCCGTACCTCGAGTGCATCGCGATCTCGACGTCGGGCGATCCCACCGGTACCTACTACCGCTATTCGTTCCCACGAAGCTACTTCCCCGACTATCCGAAGCTCGGGCTCTGGCCGGATGCGTACTACATGTCGACGAACGACTTCAGCGGGAACAGCTTCGCTGGGGCGACGACGTGGGCATTCGACCGCGCGAAGATGCTCGCCGGCGCGGCCGCCACCGCTCAGCTCTTCCACCTCTCGCTCCTCTACGGCGGACTCCTCCCCTCGACGCTCGACGGAAAAACGTTGCCGCCCGCGGGAGCGCCGAACTATTTCCTTGCGCTCAATGACTCGTCGAGCCTGGCGCTCTGGAAGTTCCACGTCGACTTCGCGAACTCCGCCAACTCGACGCTCACCGGCCCGATCACGATCCCGGTTGCCGGCTACACAGAGCTCTGCAACGGCGGCACGTGCGTGCCGCAGGCCGGCACGACGCAGCAGCTCGACTCGCTGGCCGACCGCGTGATGTACCGGCTGGCCTATCGCAACTTCGGCGACCACGAGGCGCTCGTGGTGAATCACAGCGTCGCCCCGACCGCGGGCGGCGGCGGTGTCCGCTGGTACGAGATCCGGAGCCCAGGCGGAACGCCGACGGTCTACCAGCAGAGCACGTTCGCTCCCGATGCGCGCTACCGCTGGATGGGCAGCGCGGCGATGGACCGCGTCGGTGACATCGCCGTCGGCTACAGCGTCTCGAGCGCTGCGATGAGTCCGGCAATCGCGTACACCGGCCGGACTCCGGCGGACCCGCTCAGCACCCTCCAGGCCGAGACGACCCTTATCAATGGCACCGGATCGCAGCTCTCCGGCCTCAAGCGCTGGGGCGACTACAGCTCCATGGCGATCGATCCGGTGGACGACTGCACCTTTTGGTACACGACCGAGTACCTCACGGCAAGTGGCACGTTCAACTGGCACACCCGCGTCGGCACATTCAAATTCGCGAACTGCGCTAGCTTTCCGCCGCCGACGGTGACTGGGATCGCACCGGCGAACGGACCGTCGTCGGGTGGTACGCCTGTGATCATCACCGGCACGGCTTTCCAGTCGGGGGCCACGGCCACGATCGGCGGTGTCGCGCTGACAGGCGTGACCGTCACCGGGGATACCACACTGACCGGGACGAGCGGCGCGCACGTGCCGAGCACTGGCAACGCGGTGATGGTGTTCAATCCTGACTCGCAATCCGCGACGTGCACGTGCACCTACACATACGATCCCGCGCCCGCGCCCACCGTCACGAGCATCTCGCCGGCGAACGGCCCGTCTGCTGGCGGCACAGCGGTGACCATCACGGGCACCGACTTCCAGCCAGGAGCGAACGCGACGATCGGTGGGATAGGGCTCGGCGGAGTCACGATCACCCCTACGGCAATCACCGGCACTACCGCACCGCACGCGCCCAACGCGACGAATACGGTCGTCGTCACGAATCCTGACACGCAGTCAGGGACGTGCGCGTGCACGTACGGCTACGACGCATCGCCGGCGCCGACCGTGAGCTCCGTCTCGCCGTCCAGCGGGCCGGCCACGGGCGGGACCACGCTGACGATCAACGGCACGAGCTTCCAGCCGGGGGCGAGCGCCACAATCGGCGGCGTCGCGCTCACTGGCGTGACAGTCACGAGTACCACCATCACCGGGGACACCGGTGCGCACGCGGCAGGCGTCGTGAGCGTCGTGGTTACGAACCCTGACACGCAATCGGCGTCCTGCACGTGCACGTACAGCTACATGGCGGTGCCCGTCATCAGCAACGTGCGGACGACCGCGAATCCGACCACGGCGACCGTGACCTGGACGACGGACGTGCCCACCGACAGTCAGGTGCAGTACGGCACGACAACGGCGTACGGCAAGGCGAGTGCTTTCAACTCAACTCTCGTGACGAGCCATTCCGTCAAACTGAGCGGGCTCACCCGGCTGACGATCTATCACTACCGGGTCCTGAGCCGTAACTCGGCCGGAACGCTCGCGGTCTCGGGCGACTTCACCTTCACCTCGAAATAGCGCGCACGCCGCGAGACGAGGATGCCGTGGACCTTGCGGTCCACGGCATCGCGAAACGCGTCCCGGTATGGCTAGGGAAGGGACTACTCCATGACGGTGAAACCGTCGGTCTTCGGCAGGGCCGGTAGCGCCGACCCGCCGACGGTCAACGTGATCCCCGTCGCGGTGAGCGTCCCGGTGAGCGCAAGACCACCGGTTGGAGGCGGACCGTCGCCCATATCGAGCGTGGCGGTACCGCTGAAGGTCAGCGTGCCGCCGGCTATCGACCCACTCGTGATCGAGCCGTCGACGCTGATGATCTGGTACAAGCCGATGGCGCTGATGCCAGTGAACTCGGCGTGAATGTCTCCGTATGTGGAATCGGTGCCGCTTCGGACACCGACACCGTAGATCCCACCGGCGAGGTCGACGCCGTTGAAGGTCGGCGTCGTCGGGAAGATGCCTGCCGCGGCTGCGGTGGAGGTCTGCTCGCCGAGGACGCCGGCATCGGTTCGTACCTGGATATTCCCGGTCCGAAGGGTGCCGCCCTCAGGCCCGTCGCAGCCGCTCGGAGCGGTCATCCCACTGAACCCGGGTCCCGGCAGACTCGGCCCCAGCGTACAGAAGAAGATCCGGAAGACGTCGTATCCAGCTCCCGGGTCGGCGTTGTCCTCGACGTAGACGAGAACGGACATGTCCGTGGGCGGGCACTCCGAGCCCGGCGCGGTGCAGTCGCCGGCGATCGTTGCGGAGCCGCCGCTCTGTCCGCCGCTATTGAATGCCTGCATCAGCACGACAGGGGCGTTCACGTGGCGCCCGACCGAATTCCGGTGGCGGTCGTAGTTGATCCGGCCCACTGCGGTGGCTCCGCCGGTGAAGCCCGGCGGTCGGCGTGCGTTGAGCCCGAAGCTCGCGATTGTCGTCGGGTAGAGCGTTGCGGCCAGCACCGTACCGCCGCCGGTCACTTTGGCGGTCGTGTCCTGGCTCTGCGAGCTTACGAGGGGCGAGCCGGTCAGAGGATCCATGCGTCCCTGCGCGACGCTCCCTGAGAGCGCGGCCCCTGCGCAGAGGGCGAGGATGGTGAGGGTCGAAACGACGCGCGATCTCGCGATACGTTCAAGTGGTGGGTACGGCATGCGTCCGTGTTCTCCTTTTGCGTTTTCTCGTCGGCATCCCGACGAACACGGACGCTATGAACGGGTGTGCGTCAACGGTGAGCGGCGCCGACCGGATCTTGACCGAACGCGCACCTACGCGAGAATCCGTACGAGATCAGCTGCGGTCGAAGATCTGCATCGAGCCAATCAATATTTGTTACGGCACCGTCGTCGAAGTGACGTCGGTGCGTTTCTTGCAACCGTGTGCACGATCGGTATGGCAACGAACATGCGACCGCGCGGTCGGGTGCTCGTCGTCGACGACGACCCACTCGTCTGCGACCTCGTGGCGAGCACGCTCACGGAGCACGGTTTCCCCACTCGTCGGGCCTCCGATGCCCGTGAGTCGCTGTATCTGATCCAGCGCGAGATGCCCGACGTGATCCTCCTGGACGTCCATCTCCCGGATATCTCCGGCTATCAGCTCTGCCGCCGCCTCCGTGATGAATACGGGGACTCGATCGGCATCATCCTCATCTCGGGGGAACGCAAGGAATCTTTCGATCGCGTCGCCGGCCTCCTGCTTGGTGCCGACGACTACATGCTCAAGCCATTCGTGCTCGATGAGCTTCTCGCGCGTGTACAGCGGCTGGCGAAACGATCACGGCCGATAGCCCGCACGGTCGTTGCCGGTCTGACCCGGCGCGAGCTCGAGATCCTGCGACTCCTCGCGTGCGGCATGGATCACGTCGAGATCGCACGCGATCTCGTCATCACGGCGAAGACCGTTGAGAAGCACATCGAGCACATCCTTCTCAAGCTCGGCGTGCACAGCCGCGCGCAGGCCATCGCCCTCGCGCTGCAACAAGAGCCGATCGAGCAGCCAGCGATCGTCAACCTCACGCCGCTCGACGGCGGTCGGCGCGAGGCCGTGAACTAGGGGCGCGGGCTCGGCGTCGGAGCGGGTGTCGCCTTCGGTTCGGTGAGCTGCTTGGCAGCGGCATCGCCGACCTGTGTGTAGAGCAGTGATGCGCGCGAGACGATCGCGTCGATGTCCGGTGCGAGGAGGACGCCGGGGTCGTTCGCGAAGGTCTGACCCTCGAGGAGTGGATCCGTACCGCGCACGTAAGCCTCGGCGTCCGCAGCCGACATGCCGAGCTGGTTCGCGAGCCTCGTGAGCGCGTCGCGGCGGACCGTACGCAGGTCGCCGAGCGCTTTTTCGGTGATCGTTTGCGCCTCGGTCTTGCTGACCGGCAGGACGAGGTCGTTGAGCTTGCGTAGCTGGTCCGCGGCCGCAATCCATGCCCGCTCGATGTCGTGCTCGGCCGCGACGCGCTGGGCGGCGAGCGCTGCTGACGTGCCGACGGACGTCCGGTTGAGGGACACGTTGCCTGGTGATGCATGCATGAGCTCGCGCTCGACCTGAACCGCCAGGGCTACCGCGGAGCCGTTGCCGACTCGCTCGATCGCGAGGATCCGGTCGCGGTTGATGCGCATGCCGTCGGCGGGCTCGTGCGCCTCGGTGCCGCGGCGCACCAGGCCCACCGCCACACCGGTCGGTCCTCCCTCGCTGTTCTTGAAGTAGTACACGTCGCGGAGGGTGAGCGTTCCGGTCTCGCCCGAATCGTCGAGATGCCCGAAATACGCCTGGCCGTCGAGGAACAGCACCGCTGACATGCGCTCGGAGCCAATCAGCGGGAGGGAGCGGACATCGACGTTTGCCGACACGAAGATGCCGAGAAGCGCCGGCAGCGCGATCCAGCGGAGCGACCATCGTAGCCAGACCCCGGCGATGCGCACGCGATCACGCTCCGGGTCGTAGAGGCTCATCGGCCCGCGTCTCGCTGCATGAACTGCGCGATCGGCGACGCGTCCGTGAGATCCTCGACAAAGAGAATCGCCGACTTCGGGATCAGCATCCGCGGCGCGGGCTCGTGGAGCTCACGCCCTCGACGGAGTATTCGCGTGTCGGGCGCTGCGTTCGGATCGGAGCTCGCGACCTGCTGGAGGTAGTAGACGTCCTCGATCTTCGCGTATGCGCCGATGCGGTCGTAGTAGCGGCCGAAGTAAGTCTGCCCGTTCGTGAGGAAGACCGCCTGGTACTGGGCGCGTCCGACCGCGGGCACCGTGAAATCCCACCACTGCGTGAAGAGCAGCGCCGCGACGAAGATAGCAACCGCGATCGCGACACTGCGAAGAAGCCGCCGGCTCTCGACAACCCAGCGGATCGCGCGACGGTAGGCGAAACGGATGCGGGTCAGCGCGTCGGGCTCGGCGTCGGGCTCGGACGGGCCGTGGAAGGCGCGACCGTGGGAGTAGCGGGAACAGGGGTCGCGACCGGGAGCTGGCCCGACTTGAACTTCTTTATCAGCGTCACGATGTCGCCGTCATCACGCAGGTTCTCGATGAAGAGGATCTGCCCGCGCGGGATGATCATCGGCTCCTTCGGGCCTTGGGACTCGCTGCCGCGCTTGATGAGCTGGGTGCCACTCTGCTCAGGTACAGGCTCCGGTCGATCACCTCCGCCGCGTCGGGCGCGAAGAGCGTCGCGATGCCCGCGCGGAAGAGCTGGGTGCGCACGACGAGCACGAGGACGATCAGGACGATAAGCACGAGAAGCATGAGGAAAATGCGGCGGAGTGCGCTTATCGGGACGACGATCGCGTTCTGGGTCAAACCGGACACATCAGATCAGGTAGCGGACCGTGGCACAAGTAGGCAGTTACTTGAACTCGGTGATGCGTATGCAGCCGGCCGAGCCCGTACCGCCCGTCGTCGCGGTGGCTGACGTCGATCCAGAGCCTGACGCGCCGGCGCCGCAGCCGCCGCCCGTGACGCCGGCGGTCTGGCCCTGAGAAATGACCTGGCCGCCGCCGGCGAATACGCTGCTGCCGCCGACGCCAGGGTTCACAAGCGTTCCCGACCAGCGAATGCCTGCGCCACCCGGAGTGCCCGCCACGGTCAGCTTGCAGCCGGCGTTGCAGGTCGCCGCGGTCCCGCCCGCGCCGCCGAGGTTTGAGCTCACGGTCGTGCCGGCGACCAGGGGGCCAAACCCGCCCGCGCCACCGTTCGCGACGCACTGCCCCGAGGCGCTCCCGTACCACGTCACCGTGCCGGCGGCGCCGCTCGTAGCGTTGCCACCGGCGCCACCAGCGCCGATCTGGACCGAGACCGCGCTCGGCGCGGCGATGTAGCCGATCTGGTAGCCGCCTGCGCCGCCGCCGCCGCCGACTGAGGCGGTGCCGCTTCCGCCCTGGGCACCGCCACCACCACCACCGCCGCCCACGCACTCGATGACGATCGCGAGTGTCCCGGCGCTGGGCGTGTAGGTCGTGGTGCCGGCGGGAAGAATGACGACGTTCGACGCGGTCCCGGCCACCGCCTGGAAGGTCGGCGCGACGCCGGCGCCGTTGGAAGTGAGCACCTGCCCCGATGTACCGGCCGTCGAGCTAAGGACGCCGGTTGTGCTGCTCAGCACGACGCCCGCGCCGAACGGAGTAACGGTGACCGAGCCGACGGAGACCGTCAGCCCGTTCGAAGCGGTGATGAGCCCGGTCGAACCGAGGGTGCCCGCGATCTGGGTGTTCTGAGTGCTCCGGCCGATGGTCACGGTCCCCGCGTTCGCTGTGCCGATGTTGATCGGCGCGGCGCCGGAAGCGTTGCCGATGTTGATGGCCGAGGCGTTGCCGTTGTCGATGGCGAAGGTGCCGCTCGTCGGACCCGTGACGGTCGCGCCGAGGATCGAGAGCGGTCCGCCGATGGTCGTGGTGGTCGCCGAACGGCCGATGCTCACCGCGAGGGCGTTCGCCGTGCCGATGTTGATCGGCGCGGCGCCGGAGGCGTTGCCGATGTTGATGGCCGAGGCGTTACCGTTGTCGATGGCAAAGGCGCCGGTCGTCGGCCCGGTGATCTTCCCGAGCTCGTTGACCGAGAACTTCGAAGCGCCGTTCGCCTGGAGATCGATCAAGTTGCCTGTGTAGCCCGCGCCGGCGGTGCTCACGTAGATCGGCGTGCCGGCAGTTCCGACCGCGACCGCGATGGCCTTGCCGCCCGCGGCGCCGGTGCCGCTCAGCGAGGTGGCCGAGATGTTCACGCCGTTGCCGGTGGTGATGCTGTTGCCGGTGATGTTCACGACGTTCCCGTTGATCTGGTTGCTCTTGAAGTTGGCGAGGTTCGCGCCGGTCGCGCCCGCCGCGCCTTCCGCCGAGACATTGAACACGTTGCCGGTGAAGGACTTCGCGCGGATGTTGACCGCGCCGATCGAGCCCTGACCGTCGGTGGTGCCCGAGTACAGCGTGCCCAGTGAGACGTCGATGGCCTTGCCGCTCGTGAGGGCCTGTGCGCTGATGCCGAGCACCGTGCCAGCGGTGGTGTGATCCGCGGTGAGTGCGACGAGCGTGCCGCTGAAGTCGCCGGTGCTCGAGAAAGTGTTCGCACCTTTGTACGAGTCCGTGGCGCCACCGTAGAAGAACCCGGTCCCGGAACCCGTCGAGAACGTGCTCGCGCCGGTGCTGACGGCAAGCGCCTGGCCAGTCGTGATGCTCGTCGCGTTGATCGACGACGCGGCGCCCGTGGACGTCGCGCTGTTGACCGTCGTCGTGCCGGTGAAGGTGGTGTTGCCGCTCAGCGTCTTGTCGCCGGCGATCGT
>VBEU01000119.1 GCA_005883775.1 Chloroflexota bacterium
CGATGAGGGCCTCCGGGCGCGGCGGGCAGCCGGGAACGTACACGTCGACGGGCACGACCGTGTCCACACCTTGCAGCGTGGAGTAGCTGTCCCAGAACTCGCCGCCGGAGGAAGCGCAGTTGCCCATGGCGATGACCCACTTCGGCTCGGGCATCTGCTCGTAGAGGCGACGCAGGCGCGGCGCCATCTTGTGGGTAACCGTGCCCGCCACGATCATCACGTCCGCCTGCCGCGGGCTCGAGCGGAAGACCTCCATGCCGAACCGCGCGGTGTCGTGGTGGGCCATCGACGCGGAAATCATCTCGATCGCGCAGCAGGCGAGCCCATAGCCGAGCGGCCAGGGGGAACGCGACCGGGCCCAGTTCACGAGGTTGTTCACCGTCGTGAAGACGATGTTGTCGTCGTTAGCGAGGACGCCAGGCGACGGCGACGTCGGATTGGCGGCGCCGAGGCCCGCCTGGGTCGTCACGGGGCGGCGCTGGATAACGTCCTCTTCGAAGTCGATCGGCCGCGGCTTGGTCTTCTCGTCGATCGCCATCGAATTCAGTCTATTGAGTTCTCAGCCTTATGCACGGCGTTCGCGAGCAAACGGGTGAGGGCGTCGTGCACACCCGGACCGCTAGCGATGATTCGGGGAAATGCCGGATCTAAGGGAGTCAGCTCGGTAACGCGGCCGCCCGCTTCGCGCACGAGCATCGCACCGGCCATCCAATCCCAGGGCTTCTCGACTGATTCGAAGTACCCGTCGTACCGTCCGGCGGCTGTCCATGACAAATCAAGCGCCGCAGATCCGAACCGTCGTACGTCGCGCACCTCGCCGATAACGTTGGCGATGATCCGGCCTTGGACCAGCCGCTGCGCCGCAACGTAACCGAACCCCGTGGCGACGAGCGCGCTCGCGAGGTCCCGCTTGTCGCTAATGCGAAGCGGCCGGTCGCCGAGCTGCGCCCCACCGCCTCGAGCCGAGCTGAACAGCTCATCGCGGAGCGGGTCGAACACGACCGCGGCGAGGGCCCCCGAAGAATCCGCGCAGCAGATCGAGACGCACCAGTGCGGGATCCCGTAGAGATAATTGATCGTCCCGTCGAGCGGGTCGACGTACCAGCTGACGTCGCTCGATCCCACCGCACCGGATCCCTCCTCGGCCACGATCGCATCGTCGGGCCGTTTTCGCCGGATGGCCGCCACGATCGCTCGCTGGCCTGGCGTGCTGCGTCGATCGCGAGAGCGAGCGCCTCGGTCGCGCCGTAGGCGGTCACGCGCGCCGCGCGCCCGGCCTTCCGTCGTCGACAACGAAGGTGGCGGTCGTGCTCACCGTCGCGGTCGACTTTCTCACGGTGGACACCGCGCGGAAGTCGGCCGTCAGCCGGGCCGGCTCGAGCGTGCAGCGGACGTAACCGCGGTGGTTGTCGAAGAACCGGAGCTGCGGGTTCTTCGCGGGCGGGGTGAACTGGGTTTGCTCGACGAACGGATCGCCCTCCGAGCTGATCGAGGTCCCGAGAAGCTCCGTTCCCACAATCGGCGAGGTCGGGTCACCGAAGTCTCTCTTGAGGTCGTACACGAAGTTGACGTGGCTATCGCCCGACAAGACGACGGGGTTCTTCGTGGTCGGGAACCGGTCCAGGATCATCTGGCGGTCAGCGACGTATCCCATCCAATTGTCGACGCCGTCGAAGATGTGCTTTCCGTTCTCCGGACTCGAGTCCTGCTGCGCGAAGCGCACCGACTGCGCCACGAAGTTCCAACTCGACGCGGAGTCTCTCAGTCCGTTCAGAAGCCACCCACGCTGATCCGCGCCCAGCATCGTCCGCGCTGGATCGATGCTCGCCGGGCAGTAGCCCGACGGCGTCTGGTCCGGCTCTCGGCAGAGCGCGACTTCAGGAGAGCGGTACTGGCGCGTGTCGAGGACGAAGAACGTCGCGAGCCCGCCGTAGCTCAGGCTCCGGTAGAGCTTGAGGTCGGGACCCTGCGGCCGCGGAGTCCGCACGGGCATGTGCTCGTAGAACGCCTGATAGCCCGCGGCCCGCTCGGCGAGCGCGGCTTTGTTGCGAGGATCTTCCCTGGCGATGCCGCCCGCGTAGTTGTTTTCGACCTCATGATCGTCCCACGTGACGATCCACGGGAACGAGGCGTGCGCCGCCTGAAGGTCCCTATCCGTCTTGTACTGCGCGTAGCGGTCGCGGTAGTCGGCAAGCGTGAAGCTCCAGCCCCGCTTGCTGTAGTCGCGAACGATGTCGCCGCGCGCCGTCCCCTCGTAGATGTAATCGCCGAGGAAGAGGACCGCATCGAGATCTTCTCGGGCGAGATTGGCGTGCGCGGTGTAGTACCCCTGGGTGTAGTTCTGGCATGAGGCGAACGCGAACCGCAATGCGTCGGGCACGGTCCCGGCGGCGGGCGCTGTCCGCGTGCGGCCGACCGGACTCTCGGCTCCGCCCGCGCGGAAGCGGTACCAGTACACGCGGTCGGGCTCGAGTCCGGCGACCTCGACGTGCACGGAGTGCGCGAGATCCGGTGCCGCGGCAGCGGTGCCGGAGCGCACCACGTCCTTCATCGGCTCGTCGCGCGCCACGAGCCATTCGACGTCCACCGGTACCGTCCCCATGCCGCCGCCGGTGAGCGGATCGGGCGCGAGCCGGGTCCAAAGCACGACACCGTCCGGCAGGGGATCGCCCGACGCGACACCCAGCGTGAAGGGATCCCGATCGAACTTGAACGGCTGCGACTGCGTGCACGCTCCGAGCTGGCCGAGCGCGGCGAGCGCCGCCAGCCGAGCGGTCGCGCCGAGGAAGCCGCGGCGATCCATGACGGCCGGCCGCTATGCCGAGGCGCTTGGCTCGTGGGCTCGGTACTGCAGCTCGTAGAGACGGTGGTAGACGCCGCGCTCAGCAAGGAGATCGCGGTGCGTTCCCATCTCGACCACGCGGCCCTTGTGAAGGACGATGATCCGGTCCACGTTCTGGATCGTTGACAGCCGGTGGGCGATGATGATCGAGGTCCGTCCGACCATGAGCTTCGCGAGGGCGTCCTGGATGAGATGCTCGGTCTCGGTGTCCACGGAGCTCGTCGCCTCGTCGAGCACCAGAAGGATCTCGGGATTGAACGCGATCGCGCGCGCGAATGCCAGGAGCTGCTTCTGGCCGACCGAGAGCGTCGAGCCGCGTTCGGTCACGACGGTGTCGTAGCCCTGCGGGAGCTTCTCGATGAACTTGTCGGCGTTCACAAAGGCCGCGGCCGCGCGGACCTGCTGGTCGCTGATAGCCGCGTTGTTGAGGCGGATGTTCGACGCGACGGTGCCGGCAAAGATGAACGGATCCTGGAGCACCACGCCGACGTGCCGACGCACATCGTCCTGTCGAAGGTCGCGCAGGTCCACTCCGTCGAGCAGGATGCGGCCTTTTTGCACGTCGTAAAAGCGCGAGATCAGGCTGATGATCGAGGTCTTCCCGGCCCCCGTGGCGCCGACGATCGCGACGCTCTCAGCGGCCGAGATCTTGAAGCTCACGTCGCGGAGGACCCAATCGCCCTCGTTGTACGCGAAGCTCACGTTGTCGAAGGTGATCTCGCCGCGCACGTGCGCCAGCTCGCGGGGATGTGGCGCGTCGACGATCGTCGCCGTCGTGTCGAGGAGCCGGAAGACCCGCTCCGACGACGCCATCGCCGCCTGCATGATGTTGTACTTCTCCGCGAGGTCGCCGATGGGTTGGAAGAACCGGTCGACGAGCTGCCAGAACGCGAGAAGGGTCCCGATCGTCATCTCCCCCTTGAGGATCCAGAAGCCGCCGGCGACGAAGAGTGCGGCGCTCGTGGCGGCGCGCGTGAAACCGACGGCCGGGAAGAACATGGACATCGCCCGGATCTGGCCGCGGTTCGCGTTCAGCAGATCGGTATTCAGATCGTCGAACTGCTGGAACGACGCGCGCTCGCGAGTGAACAGCTGCACGATCGCCATCCCCGAGAGGTTCTCGTTCAGATAGGCGTTGATCCGCGCGAGCCGGATGCGGATCGAGCGGAACGAGTCGCGCATGATCCGCCGGAAGTACATAGTCAGCCAGATCAGGAGTGGCAGCGCGGCGAAGGTGACGAGCGCGAGACGGAAATCGAGCACCAGGAGGACGATCGCGATCGTTCCGATGACGACGATGTCCCCGAAGATCGCGACGACCCCCTGCGTGACCATGTCGATCAGCGCGTCGATGTCGTTGGTGATCCGCGTCATGAGGCGGCCGACGGGGTTACGGTCGAAGAACGTCAGCGAGAGGCTCTGCAGGTGCGCGAAGAGCTGCACCCGGAGGTCGTACATGGCCCTCTGCCCGACGTAGCTCGCGAGCATCGTCTGCGCGTAGCGCAGGCCCGAGCCCAGCAGCAGGACCGCGATGTAGGCGATGCCGAGCGGAGCGAGGCGCGCAAATCCCTCGTCGATGTCGATCTGACCGTTCACGGCGGGGGCGATCGCGTTGTCGACGATGAACTTCGCGAGCACCGGCGGCGCGGCTTCGGTGACCGAGATGCCCAGGATGATCAGGAGCGCGACGATCACGAGGCCGCGGTACGGCCGGAGGTACCCGAGGAGGCGGCGCATCAGCCGCGCGTCGTACGCCTTCCCGAGGATCTCGTCCTCGTCGAAATTTCCGCGTCCGCCATGGCCGCCGCCCCCGTGCATCATGGCTCGCCGCCGATCCCGCCGAGCCGCGGCCGCATCCCGAGCTGCGGTCCCTCATCGGCTTCCGCCTTCACGCGCTTGGAGTGTTCCTCACGTTCTTCATCGACCTCGAGCTCCTCCTCGAGCAGCTGCCGGCGATACATCTGCGCGTAGAGGCCGCCGTGCTCGAGAAGATCGCGATGCGATCCGCGCTCGACGATGCGTCCGCCGTCGAGGACGAGTATTTCGTCGGCATCCTTCACCGTGGAGATGCGGTGCGCGACGACGATGCTCGTTCGTTCGCGCATCACGCCGCGCAGGCGGCGAAGGATCTCGGCTTCGGTGTAGGTGTCCACCGCAGAGAGCGCGTCGTCGAGGATCAGGATCCGTGGATCCTTCGCGACGGCACGAGCGATCGCGGCGCGCTGCTTCTGTCCGCCAGAGAGGGTCACGCCGCGCTCGCCGATCATCGTGTCGTAGCGCGCGGGGAAATCTTCGACGTCCTTGTTGAGCTGCGACACGTCCCCGGCCCATTCGAGCTGGGGATCGGTGAGCTTTTCATCCAGACCGAAGCCCACGTTCTCGCGCAGAGGCACCGAGAAGAGGAATGTTTCTTGTGGGACGTAGCCGACCGCGCGACGGAGCTGCTCGAGCGGGCGGCGCTTGACGCTGATGCCGTCGATGAGAACCTCGCCCTGCTGCGCGTCGAAGAGCCGCGGAATGAGGTTGACCATCGTCGATTTCCCTGAGCCGGTCGGGCCGACGATCGCGAGCGAGCCCCCGGCCGGAACCTTGAACGAAACGTCGTGCAGCTCGATGGTCTGGCCGTACGCGAAGCTGACACCGCGAAACTCGACCTCGCCCTGGATCGGCGCCGTGACCGGGTCGATCGGGTCGGTGATCTTCGGCACAGCGTTGAAGATCTCCTGAAGCCGGCCGAGCGAAGCCCATCCAGCCTGGAACATGTTGGAGATCCAACCGATGTTGATCATCGGCATCTGCAGCAGGTAGAGGTACGCCACGAACTGCACGAGCGAACCAATGGAGAGCTCGCCGCGGATCGCGTCCTGGCCGCCCACATAGAGGACGGAGAGAACCGCGATCCCGAGGATGAAGCTGATCGATGGCCAGATGAGCCCTTGCATCGCGCTGAGCGCGACCGCGCGCCGGAAATATTCGTAATTGACCGCCGCGAAATCCTTCGTCTCAGCGTCCTCTTGCGAGAATGCCTTCACCACGCGGATCCCGGAGAAATTCTCCTGCGCTTTCGTCGACATATCGCCGAACTGCGACTGAAGCCGCTCGAACCTCTGGTGGACGGTCCGCCCGATGTACCAGAAGGTCAGCGAGGCGAGGGGCATGAGGATCAACGCGATGACCGTGAGCTTTAGGGACACCGAGATCATCGACAGCACCGCGAAGGTGAAGACCATCACCGTGAACGAGCCCTGCATGATGCCCGGCCCCATCATCTGCCGGACCCACGTGAGGTCGTTGGTCATACGAGCCATCAGGTCGCCGATCCGTTGATGCTGGAAATACGCGAGATGCATGCGCTGGAGATGGGCGAAGAGATCGTTGCGCATGCGGTACTCGGCCTTGCGGGAGGCGTCGAGCATGACGTAGCGCGCGCCGGCGCGGAGGGCGGCCTCGGCGGCGGCGAAGACGACGATGAGAAGGGCGAGGCGCAGGACGTCATCGAACCGGGCGCTCGGTTTCTGCAGCGAGTCGATGATCTCGCCGATGAAGCGAGGGGGGACGACGGCTGCGAGCGAGCTCCCTGCGGCGAGGCAAACGCCCACCAGGAGCTGCAGTCGGTGGCCGGCGAGGTAATGGAAGAAGGTCGCGCGTGCGGAGGTCACTCGGTCACAAGTTTAGCTTTCCCTCGCCTCATCTCGCGTGTCGATTTCCCACCGATCCAGACGATCGCAACGATCACGGCGAAGCCGACGAAGACCGGCGCCACGCCCCAGAGATCGGCGATCGGGCCCACGACGACGAGCGGAACGAGGCTGAAGATCGAGACAAGCATGTTCAGGAAGCCGAAGACCCGACCGCGAATCTGATCCGGCAGCTCTTCTTGAAGAAGGGTCATCGAAGGGACCGTGATCAACGCATAGGAAACGCCGAAGACGAAGGCGGTCCCGGCGACAACGGCCACGAACACGGGGAACGCAGCGCCAAGCCCCGGTGAGCCAACACGCGAGAAGAGATCGGTGAGCGGGCGCGCCGCGGCCAGAAACAGAAGCGCCGAGCCCGCGACGATAAGACCGGTGCCGATCGCGTTCGGCCGCGGCCAGCGCCGACCGATGGCGTTGAGGAACGCGAGCCCGGCGATCACCCCCACACCCGCAGGCCCGACGATGATGACCACGTTCCGCTCCCCCACCCGCAGGACCTCGCGCACGAACCCCGGAGCGAGCGCCCCGGCGACCGCGACCAGCGTGTACGTGAGCGCGATGTAGATGAGGGACCACGTGACGATCGGCGCCTGACGGAGATAGTGGAACGCCTCGGTGATCCCGGTCGCGGTCTGGGCGACCGCCATCTCGGCGACGCGGCGCGAGAGATGCTCCCTCGCCGGGGCCGCCCTCGGTAGGGTCACGCACAGGATCGACGCCGCTGCGAACATGAACGCGATGGCCACCCAGAGGATCTCGTAGCCGAACAGGCTGACCACGATCGGCGCGAGGATGATGAAACCCACCAGGAACGCGCCGTTGAAGGTGAACGTGAACAGCGAGTTCGCCACCATGAGGTAGCGGTTTCCCACGATCTTCGGGAGCAGAGCGGCCTCCGCAGGAACGAAAAAGATCGTCACGGTCGCGACAAGGAAGTTGACGAGGTAGACGACCGTGAGGCTCGTTCCGAACAGAAGCAGCGGCACGACCGCGGCCGCGCGAAGAGCGTTCGTAACGATGAGGACGAGCCGACGATCGCTCCGATCGACGATGACCCCGCCGGCGATGCCGAAGAGGATCGCCGGGAGGACCGCGAGCAGGATGAGGAAGGACGACGAGGTATTCGAGTGCGTGATCTCGGCGACGAGGATGATGAGCGCGCTCGTGACGGCGTTCGCGGCGACCTGCGAGAGGATCTGGGCGCCCCAGATCGCGAGGAACGCACGGTTCCGCAGGAGGCCGCGATCCGCCGCGGCCATGCCGGTCTCGATCCCGCGCTCCTAGTCGACCGGGGCGAGCGGCCCGCGCTCGGCGAACCGCTTCATGTCCTTCTCGAGATCGCGCCGCGCCACGAGGACGCGCCGGCCGCATGTGCCGCAGCGAAGTCCGATGTCCGCACCGAGGCGGACGACGCGCCAGGTATCGCCGCCGCAGGGATGCTGCTTACGCAAGACGACGACGTCATCCAGGTAGAACGGCACGGGGCCCTTCGCGCGCGCCTGCGTCATGGCCGCGAAGTCTAGTCGGCGCTCGGGCTCATCTGGCCGCGACGACCTGCGCCGGAAGGTCCAAAGCGGTCTCTTTGGTGACTCCGAAATGCGTGGTCCGGTAGATGAGCTCGAACTGACCGATGATGCCGCCGGTTCGGGTCATCGCCACGTACACGACATCCGGCGAACCGATCGCGCGGACCGTCCACGGTCCGCGCAGTGGTCGGTTGTCGACGGCGATCGCGTGGTCGACCGTACCTGTGAAGTAGCTCTTCGGGCCCACACGCATCTCGTTCACCGCGATCGCCTCGGCGCCAGCGTTCCGCAGCTCGTTCACGAGGTCCGAAAGGGCACGCTCATCGAAGCCGCCGTCGATCCGGATCGAGATCCCTGGACCCGAGACCGCGCTCTGCGCGCTGAAGACGCGCAACTGCGCGATCTGTCGCTCGGCCTCGGTGAGCGTTCCTGTGCCACTCGAGACAGAGGCCTGGGCATCGGCGACGTCGCGGCGCACATCGAAGATCTCGTTGCGAAGCTCGTTATTCGTCTCGGACAGGTTCGCGATCAGGGTGGTGAGCGAGGACGGCGTCTCGAGATTCAGACTCCGCGAGAAGACGTCCTGCGAGTGGACCTGCGTGACGGCCGCGAAGCCGAGGAACAGCGCGATGACCGATGCCCAGATCGCGCCGGTGTTGGTCCGCATCAATGCGGCTCCGCGTACCGCACATTCAGTGCACCGCTATAGGCGGGGACGTGGATCGCGCTCGCACGCGTGACCCGGAAGC
Source organism: Chloroflexota bacterium (assembly GCA_005883775.1). Classification (GTDB taxonomy): domain Bacteria; phylum Chloroflexota; class Limnocylindria; order P2-11E; family P2-11E; genus 3-1-20CM-2-70-9. The sequence continues at coordinate 8,816 of VBEU01000119.1, forward strand.
CCAGGCCCTGGACGTCACGGCGCTGCTTGATGTCCTGGAGTTGACTCGGATCGTCGAACGCGCCGAGAAGTGAGTTCTGCGGTCCGATCGCCGTGATGTTGAAAGGCGGGGACATCAGCGTCCCGTTCACCATGATCGTCGACCCCACGCAGTAGACGCTCGATGAGTTCACGACCCGTTCGTCGTTGACGGCGATCGCCTGCGCGCCGCCCTTCCACGCGGTGTTGACGATGTCGGTGAGATCGGTGGCATGACAGATCGATTTGTCGACGTCGCGCGACGACACGCTGACGTTCCGCGCGTCGTCGAGCTGCACGACCACGCCATCGCCGCTCTGCGGGGTGAGGCCGGCTGTCGCCTTGAGCTCGTCGAGCCGTGTCTGAAGCTCCTTCGCGGCGCCGCTTTGCGACGACGCGTTGCGCTGGATCTCGTCGAGGCGAGCCCGAAGCTCGGCCAGCTGCGCCTTCAGGTCGTTCTGCTCGGTTTGGAGCGCGTTCGCGGCGTCGATGAGCGGCGCGTTGTAGCGAACGGAGAGCTCGCTGCGCTCAGCCTGCGTGCGCCACTGCAGCGTGACCAGCAATCCGAAGAGCACGGCCGGGACGAGGAGCACGAGCGAGTGCTCAACTCGCCTTTTTCGCTGAGTGGGAGTGGCCGCCACGCGTCAAAGTGTCCCACGCCGACAGGGGTTTCTCGCGTCGAAATGCGAACTGGGGGCTGGGGAGAATCGAACTCCCGACGCCGGCCTTAGGACGGCCGCGCTCTGTCCACTGAGCTACAGCCCCGCGTTGGCGTGAGCGTAGCGACGGCCAAGCGGGGAATCCAG
>VBEU01000120.1 GCA_005883775.1 Chloroflexota bacterium
AGGGATCGCGAGCGTCGGCTCGCGCTCGCGCGACGCGCGCTCGAAGGCGCACTCGCCGGGCTCGATCCCCTTCTATCGGCCGTCACCGCCGATGTCGAGCGTGCCGCGGCCGAGGGCGAGGCGCTCCGCGCGATCACCGCGAAGTCGTACGACGCCGAGCTCGGGGCGCTGTTCGAGGAGCTGCGAGGCGGGACATTCCTGCGCACCGAAGTGCTCCGGCACTGGGAGTCCTACGTGAAGGCGGACCAGATCACCCGCTTCTTCTCGCGCGGTCTCGGGCGGATACGCGGCACGATCGTCGCGGCGATCCGCGGCATGCCTGAGGCGCCGGTCGGCGTCGTCGAGAAGGAGGTGACCAGCGACGTGGTCGCCGTCACGGTCTCGCGCGCAGGTGAGGCCGCGCGCCGGGTCGCGAGCGAATGGTCGACCCGCGCCGGTCCAGCGGAGCATCTCGCGCGAGACTCCTCGTTGTGGTCGGCATCGCCCGATCTGGCGGAACGCATACGGCCGCGTCTCCGCGAGTGGGTCGGGAGCATCGCGACGGACGTGCAGTCTCGCGGAGCCGGTAAACGCGACCTCGCATTCGGCGTCTCGCTCGGTGTAAATGCGCTCGCGATCGCGGCGATGGTCGGCGTGTTCGCGCACACGGCGGGTGTAACCGGCACCGAGCTCGGCATCGTCGCCGCAACCGGCTTCCTCAATCAGAAGCTCCTGCAGGCGATCTTCGGGGAGGCCGCGATGCGCGAGATGATCGCGGGCGCGCGCGAGCGTCTTGAGGCGCTGCTCCGAGATGAGTTTTCGATCGAGCGCGGCCGGTACGACCGGCTAACGGCGGACCCGACCGAGCTCCGCACCCTCGCCGAGGAGCTGCGCGCCGCGACGGCGCCGCTTTCGCCGTGACCCTCTCCGCGAGCCTTTCAGCGCTCGACGACGCGGTCGACGCGGCCGCGGTGCTCGGGCTCGACACGTCGCGCGCGCGTCGCGTGCTCGCGGACGCGCGTCAGCGACTCGGATTCGAGGGGTCCGCCTACGTGCTCGCCCTCGTCGGAGGCACCGGGGTCGGGAAGTCGAGCCTGCTCAACGCGCTTGCCGGCGGCGTCGTGAGCCCGGCCGGTGCACGCCGCCCGACCACCGGAACGGCGCTCGCCTGGGTCGCAGAGAGCGCGCGCGACGAGACGGCGCCGCTGCTCCGGTGGCTCGACGTGCGCGAGGTACGGGACCACGCAGACGGCGCCTTCGCCGACGTCGCGATCCTCGACCTCCCTGATGTCGATTCGACGACGCCCGAGCATCGCGCGCGCGTGGACGAGCTTTTGCCCCGCGTAGACGCGGTGGTGTGGGTCGCGGATCCCGAGAAGTACCGCGACGCGGTGCTCCACGACGCCTACCTTCGGCGCTGGGGGCCGCGTCTCGCGCGACAGCTCGTGGTCTTGAACAAGGCGGACCGCGTCGGCGCGGACGCCGAGCGTCTGCGCGAGCACCTCATCGCGAGCCTGCGCGCGGAGGGGCTCGACAACATCCGCGTCGCCGTCACGAGCGCTACCGGGGGCGGCGATACGCGTGAGCTGCGGGATTGGATCGCGGACGGCGTCGAGGCGAAGCGGGTGATCGCCGAGCGCGTCGCGACGGAGCTTCACGGTGCCTCGCTCGACCTGGCGACACGCGCCGGCGTGTCGGCTGACGCGAACCCACTCTTGACGACCGAGCAGCGCGCACAGGTGCTGGCCGACGTGGCGCGCGAGGCGGCCGCCATCATCGACCTCGCCGGACTGGAACGACAAGCCGTCGCCGCAACTCGGCTTGCCGCGCGTCCGCGGGGAGCCGGTCCGTTCGGCCTCGTCACCACCTTTCTCTATCGCGCCAGCGGGCGCGATCGGTCTGTCGCGGATCCGGAGGGTTATCTCCGCCGGTGGCGGGAGCGCGGCAGCCTCGCCCGGGCAGCCGAGCCGGTCCGAAGACTCATTGGCGATCTGCTGCCGCGCGTTCCGTCCGAGGCGCGAGCGGCGGTCGCTTCGCTCATCGATGCCGGAGCGCTCCACGCGCGGCTCACCGGCGCGATCGACGCGGCCGTCGCCACGCGCATCGCAGAGGTGCGTCCGCCGACGAGCATCGTCTGGTCTCTCATCGGCGCGCTCCAGTACATCGTGACCGCCGGCCTGCTCTTCGCCGGACTCTGGATCGCGGCCGTGTTCTTCCTGCACGCCCCGTTCGCGAGCGTCGACGTGCCGGTCCTCGGCCCGATACCCACGCCGCTCATCGTCCTCGCCGCGCTGCTGCTCGCCGGTTACGTGCTCGCGCGCTTTCTTGGCATGCATGCGGGCATGCTCGGGCGGCGCTGGGCCCGACGGCTGCGCGGCGATCTCACGCGCGAGCTCGACACCCGTCTCGGCGACGTTTTGCTCGCGAGGCTCGACACGATCGACGCGGCGCGGGTGCGGATCGCGGGGGCGCGCGCGACCATCGAACGAGCCGAGCAACACCAGGGCTGAAGACGCTGCAGGCTGGTCCTCTCCGTTGTTCGACAATCCGCGTGTGGGCCGAAAGATCAGCTTGCGGGACGCACTCAGCTCGGACCCGGCGCCGCTGCGCGCGCCACCCGCATGGACGAATTCCGAGCTCGGGACGGTGAACGGCGTATCCGTCCTCCATGCGGGGTCGGGAAAGCTCGACGGCCGCTGGCATCGTCAGACGAGCGACGAGTTCCTCATCGTGCTCGAGGGCGAGCTGATAGTCGAGTTCGACGCGGGTCCGCTCGCGGCCGGGCCTGGTGAAGCGATCCTCATCGCGGCGGGCGAAAGGCACCGCGCCGCAGTCCACGCGGACTGCCTGCTTCTGTCCGTGGAGGGCGTCGGGATGGAGCGGACCGACGGCTGAATCGGCGGTGTTAATGTGCCGGAAGCGTGGGGGCCCTGCCCCATCGGGCGCCCCTATCCCCGGGGAGGGACCTCTGATGAAGCGTGCTCTATCGGCCGCGACCCTGATCCTCGCGACGGTCATCGCCGCGTGCGCGCCGACGACATCCGCGGGACCGTCACCGACCGGTGGGAATCAACCGAAGAAGGGCGGCACGCTCATCCTCGCGCGCGCCGGCGAGGTCACCAACCTCGATCCGCACAAGGTCCCGGCATTCACCTCCGCGCGCGTATTCGAGCTCGTCTACAGCTACCTCATGCGCCTCGACGAGAATCTCGGCGTTCAGCCCGATCTCGCCGAGTCCGTCCCGACGACGTCGTCGGATGGCAAGACCGTCACCGTGAAGCTGCGCACCGGCGTGAAGTTCCACAACGGCGATCCGCTCACCAGCGCCGACGTGAAGTACACGTTCGACCGAATCCTGGATACCAAGACAGCGGCCGTCGCGCGGTCCTTCTTCACCGACGTCGACACGATCACCGCGCCGGACCCGGCGACCGTGATCTTCAACCTGAAGAACCCGAACGCCGCGCTCATCGCCTACATGGCGCACCCCAACACCGGCATCGTCTCGAAGAAGATCGGGGAGGCCAACGCCGACCTTTCCAAGAAGGAGACGGCGATCGGCAGCGGGCCCTTCAAGCTCGCCGAGTGGGTGCCGGACAACTTCATGCGCTTCGACGCGAACAAGGATTACTACGTCTCGGGCCAGCCCTACCTCGATGGGATCCGGATCAACGTCGTTCCCGACGAGTCCAGCCTCACGGCGGCGCTCCGCACGAAGGCCGCGGACATGGCGATCGTCACCGACGCGAAGGTCGCGCGGACACTACGGAGCGAGACCGCCGTCACGCTCGATGCGAAGCCGAGCCTCAGCTACAACCTGCTCTTCGTGAACACGAAGCGCCCGCCGCTCGACAACATCAAGGTCCGGCAGGCGATCGCCTACGCCATCGACCGCAAGGCCATCATCGACGCGGTCGCGTTCGGCGAGGGCGAGGTCACCGGTCCGGTCGCACCGGCTCTCGCGAACTACGCGCTCCCGACGTCGCAGTACCCGCTCTACACGCGCGACGTCGCGAAAGCCAAGCAGCTGCTTCAGGAAGCGAACGTCGGCCCCGTCTCGTTCACGATGCTGACGCAGACGACCGAGCCGGCGTACGCGAAGGACATCGCACAGCTCGTGAAGGCGCAGCTCGCCGAGATCGGCGTCGACATGAAGATCGAGACCCTCGAGTTCACGCAGTGGGTCGACCGGTGGCTCAAGGCGGACTTCGACATGGCGCCGGGCCTCAACGGGGGTGGTCCCGATCCGGACTTCTACGTCTATCGCTATTTCACCGACGACGGGAACCTCAACTTCGTCACGAGCTACAAGAACCCTGTCTCGAGCGACGCGATCAAGCAGGCGCGGGCGGCGACCGACCCCGCGAAGCGCAAGGATCTCTACACGACCGCGCAGAAAGAGCTGGTCAACGGCGTGCCGTTCATCTGGCTCTTCGTGGGGCGTGACTACGTCGCGACGCTTCCGACGACCAAGGGCTTCATTCACCTTCCGACCGGCTCGATCATCTATCTCCGACAGACCTGGCTCGACAAGTAATTAAGGAGCGGTCGCTGCGCGAGGCGTGAGCCGATATCTCGCGCAGCGACTGGTCGGCGCCATCCCGACACTGGTCGGCGTCTCGCTCCTCACGTTCCTCTTCATACGGCTCCTGCCCGGCGACGCCATTGCGGCGCGGCTCGGAACCTCGACCGCCCTCTCTCCCGAGCAGCTCGCGAGCCTCCGCGCGTACTTCGGGCTCGATCAGCCGCTTCACCTCCAGTACTGGAGCTGGCTGACCTCGCTCTTCCGCGGCGACGCAGGCTACTCGATACGGACGGGCCGTCCCGTCCTGGTCGAGATCGCGGAGCGGTTACCCGCGACCCTCGAGCTCGCGGCCGCCGCGGCGGTCATCGCCGTGGCGATCGGAATACCGCTCGGTCTGCTGTCGGCGATCCGACGCGGCTCGCGTCTCGACGTCGTCGCGCGGGTCGGCGGCCTGATCGGTCTCTCGCTTCCGAGCTTCTGGCTCGGGACGCTCATCATCGTCTTGTTCTCGTTGTATCTTCGCTGGCTACCGAATACCGGCGGCTACGTCGACTTCGTGCGCGATCCACTCGCCAACTTGAAGCTGCTGCTCCTGCCCGCCATCACCCTGGGTCTGGCGCTCGCGGCCGCGACGATGCGCATGACGCGCTCGGCCATGCTCGACGTGCTCGGCGCTGATTACGTCCGCACGGCGAGGGCGAAGGGCTTGCGCCCAGCGGTCGTGTTGCGTCGTCATGTCCTGAAGAACGGGCTCATCGTGGTGGTCACGCTGCTCGGGATCCAGGTGGGTCAGCTCCTCGGAGGTGCCGTCGTCGTCGAGGAGATCTTCTCCGTGCCGGGTGTCGGCCGAATGCTGCTCACCGCCATCGTGCAACGCGACTACGCGCTCGTTCAGGGCGGAGTCCTCGCGATCGCGATCCTCTTCGTGGCGCTCAACATCTTTGTGGATCTTCTGTATGGCTACCTGGATCCCCGAATCCGCCTCGCGTAACGCGCTCACGACGTTCGGCCTCGGCCGGACCGGCGTGCTGGCGGCGATCGCGCGGGAGCCGGTCGCCCTCGCGGGTCTACTGATGGTCGTCGCGTATGCGGCGATCGCGCTCGGCGTGGGTTTCCTTCCCCTCCGCGACCCGCTGCAGATATCGTCCGACCGCCTCGCCGCGCCCACCGCAGCGTTCCCGTTCGGCACCGACGCGCTCGTGCGCGACCTCTTCAGCCGCGTGCTGTTCGGCGCCCGCCTCTCCATGCAGGTGGCGGTGTTCTCGGTCGCCGCGGCCACGCTCGTGGGCAGCGTCCTCGGGCTTGTCTCCGGATACCTCGGGGGTATCGCGGACCTGGTGATCGGCCGGGTGATGGACGTGTTCTTCGCGTTTCCGGCGATCCTGCTGGCGCTCGGGATCGTCGCGGCGCTCGGGCCGGATCCAAAGAACGTCATCATCGCGATCGCGGTGGTCTACACACCGATCTTCATGCGGGTCGTGCGCGGCCCGGTCCTCGCGCTCAAGGCACGCGACTTCGTGGAGGCGGCTCGCGCGATCGGAGCGACCCAGGCACGCATCGTCGTCAGGCACATCGTGCCCAACCTTCTCTCGACGCTCATCGTGCAGGTGAGCCTCGCTCTTTCGTGGGCGGTGCTCACCGAGGGCGCGCTTTCATTTCTGGGCCTCTCGGCGCAGCCTCCCGCCCCGTCGTGGGGGGTGATGCTCAACGAGGGGCGGCAGTATCTCGAGTTCGCGACGCACCTGGCGGTCTTCCCGGGTCTCGCGATCATGGTCGCCGTCCTCGGGTTCAACCTCCTGGGCGACGGACTTCGCGACGCGCTCGACCCGCAGCGCCGATGAGCAGGATCATCCGCGCGACACCGGCGCACCTGGGTCCGATCGCGACGCTCATGGCGACCTCGCCGCTTCTGCACCGCTACCGCGTGACCGCGCGCGGCGCCAAGGCGAGCCTCGCGGAAGGGATGCGCGAGCGCGACGTCGTCCTCGTCGCCGTGGACGGCGATGCCGTACTCGGGTTCGCTTGGGTGATCGTCACCCGCGCGCTCGATCACGCCGCATATCTGCGACTCCTGATCGTGGCCCAGACGCACCAGTCGCGGGGACTCGGCGCGGCGCTCCTCGCCCGCGCCGAGCGTGAGGCCCGCGCAACACGCTGCCGGCACTTCGTACTGCTCGTGACGAAGACGAACCGCCGCGCCCGCTCCTTCTATGAGCGGCAGGGATACGCGCGCGTCGGTGACCTCGCGGGATTCGTGCGGCCGGGCATCGCCGAGTCGCTCTACCTGAAGAGCTGGCGGACGTAGGTCCGCGAGCGGATGCCCGGCGACCGGGTCGACGCGAGGTGCAGGCCCGTGAGGACCGCGGCCATCGCGACGAGGCACGGCCCGAGCACGGCCACGTCGATCAACTGCATGAGGAGACCGACGCCCGCGGGGAGCGACGCGCCGCCGATCATGCCGGCGGCGACCTGGTAACCGATCGCCCTCGGCGCGGCCGCGCTCCCGATCCGTCGCGGCGTGAGATAGAGAAGAAGGGGTACAAAGACCGAGAGCGCCGCGCCCAGGCACGGAAGCGCGACCAGGGCCGCGATCGGCGCGGGTAAGACCCAAAAACCGAGCGTGCTCGCAAGGGCGCCGAACACGCTCAGGTCGAACAACCGCGACGGCGCGACGCGATCACCGAGGACCGCGAGCGCGATGCGACCCGCCGCCAAAGCCGACCAGTAGAGGAACACAGCGAGCCCGGCGAGGGCGTCGCTGAGCGAGCGGTCCGCCGTAAACCGGGTGTAGGTCCACTGCCCGCCGCCGAGCTCGATCCCGACGTACACGAACATCAGGGCACAGCCGAGGATCACGGTCCGGCCGATCCGTCGCGCTTCCGGGGAATCGGCCTCGAGCTCCGGCGCGGCCGACAGATCTGAACGCACCACGTAAATGGCGCCACCGAGAATGGCGAACGCGCCCGCGGCGATGACGTATGCGGGGCGCCACGAGTCGCTCGCCACGAGCGCGGCCCCGACAAGCGGCGGGCCGAGCGACGCGCCGACGGCCCAAGCTCCGTGCAGTCCGCTCATGAAGCGGATATCGCCGCGGAGCGCCGCTTCCGTGTTCACGGCAGCGTCGAGAAGCCCGACGCCGGAGCCGAGGACGGCCGAGGCGAGGATCGTGGCCCACCACCCGCTTGCGATCGCGAATACGGCGAGGCCACCGCTCGCGGCGGCGACGGCGGCGAGGAGCAGCGCGATCGTCCCGAGGCGCTCGCGCAAAAGCCCGCTCGCGGCACTCGCCGCGAACTGCGCGACGGTCATCGCCGCGACGAGCAGCCCGAGCCCCGCGAAGGGCGCATCCAGGGACGCGCGCATCGACGGCCAGGCGATCCCGAGCATTCCCGCCGGCAGCCCGAGGAAGACGAGGCCGATGAACGCGATCGCCGCGGCTCGCCGACGAACGCGCACTCGCAAAGGCTAGGGCTTTCGCGTCGGCGAAAGTGCTCGCGTCATTCCTGGACGCTACGATGCCCGCCGGGATGGGGAGCTGAGTAGCTCCGCATATACAGGGGAGGATCGGATGCTCCGGCGAACCAGCCTCGCGATCGTTGCGACCCTCGCGATCGTCGCCCTCGCCGCGGTCCCGGCGAGCACGGATTCGCTCGGGATCGGCAATGTGCCGCAGGGAACCCAGAGCGACACCGCCTACGCCGCGAGTGCCGCCGGCGTCACAAACGTCCTCGCGACGAACCAGCGGACGAGCTGTTACCGGCCAGAGGTGCCCTACTCCACGAGTCTTTTTCCGGCCAACGGTTACGACGGCATGACCACCTGTCCCGGCGCCGACACCGGGGAAGACACCGGACTTGGCAGCGCGTATCCCACGCAGGCCGGGAGCAACCCGAACTATCCGGCCACCGAACCGAAACTGGTGAAAGATCACTCTGAGTCCGATATCCGGGTCGATCCGACCAACGCGAATCACATCATCGGGCAGTCCAAATG
>VBEU01000121.1 GCA_005883775.1 Chloroflexota bacterium
CGGCGACTGGGCCGACGATCCCAAGGAGCGCCGAACCGATATCTACGCCGCCCTGATCGTGGGCAGCGTTTCGACGACGGACTCCTTACGCTTTAAGTTGGGGAGATGAACACCACTCCGATCGTCTTGGTTCCCGGTTTCTGGATCGGCGCATGGGCGTGGGACGAGGTCGCCGCGGCCCTGCGCGCGGCCGGGCACGACGTCACCGCGCTGACGCTTCCCGGACTCGAGTCGGTTGACGCCAACCGCTCCGCCATCACATTCGCCGACCACGTCGATGCAATCTGCGATGCGGTGACGGCGGCGGGGCGTCCTGTCGTGCTCGCCGTGCACAGCGGTGCCGGGGCCCCCGGCTACGCGGTGACAGACCGCATCCCCGAGCAGATCGCCGCGATGGTCTACGTCGACACAGGACCAGCGAGGGGCGCGCTCGACCCAAACTTCGACGCAGTCGAGAAGCCGATGCCCTCACTCGAAAAGCTCGCGGCGGAGGAGAACCTCAACGGACTTAGCAAGGAGCAGCTCGAGACGTTCCGGCGGCGGGCCGTTTCCGAGCCGGGCGCCGCACTACGCGGGAGCGCTGAGCTGACCAACGACGCGCGCCTCGACGTGCCGAGCACGGTCATCTGCACGGGGTACACGTCCGCGCAGTACAAGGACGCGGTGAAGGAGGGCCAGACCTGGCTCGGCGGCCTGAACGAGCTCCGCAACGTGACCTACGTGGACCTGCCGACGAGCCACTGGCCGATGTGGTCGCGCCCGAAGGAGCTCGCCGTGATCATCGGCGAGGTCGCTGAGCGCGCATCGGAGCGTGGCGAGGTGACTTCTCGCCGCGCTAACCAGCCGTGACTCAAGCGGCGGCTCAGTCCCTCCTCGCCGATGCGTCGATGCGGAGCATCGAGTCCGAGATCGAGAAGCGTCACGACGAAAGTGTTGGACGCCTCCAGGAATGGGTGAAGCACCCGGCCCTCGCCGCGGAAGATCGCGGGATGGACGAAGGCTGCGATCTCATGATGCGACTCGCGCGCGACGCGGGCTTTCAAAAGACCACGCGTATCGAGACCGATGGTCACCCAGGCGTCTTCGCGACGCTCGACGCGGGAGCCGCGAAGACCGTCGCCATCTATTTCATGTACGACGTGAAGCAGGCCGACCCCGCGGAGTGGTCGTCGCCACCGTTCAGTGCCGCGATCGTCGATAGACCCGGACTCGGGAAGGTCCTCATCGGCCGCGGCGCCGTGAATCAGAAGGGGCCGGAGGCCGCATTCCTCGCGGCGCTCCACGCGATCCGCGGGGCGGGAAAGAAGCTGCCGGTCAACCTCGTGCTCGTCGCGGAGGGCGAGGAAGAGGTCGGATCGCCGCACTTCGGGCAAGTCGTCGCGAATCCTGACGTGAGGGCCGCCCTCAGGCGGACGATCGGCGTGTTCATGCCGTCGGCCTTTCAGGACCCCGACGGAAGCGTCTCGATCTTCCTGGGGGCGAAGGGCGTGGTCGAGTGTGAGCTCGTCGCGAGCGGCGAGAAGTGGGGACGCGGGCCGACGAAGGATGTGCACTCGTCGAATCGCGCCCGGCTCGATAGCCCCGCGTTCCATCTCGTCCAGGCTCTCGCGACTCTGGTCAATGCCGAGGGCGATCCGGCGATCGACGGGTTCGGCCGCGAGGCGAAGGCAGCCACGGCGGCGGAACGCGAGATGCTCGACGAGGCCGCGACGAAGATGAGCGAGGCGACAGCGAAATCACTGGCCGGTGCGACCCGCTGGGCCCACGACCTTCCGTGGCGCGCGACGCTCGAGCGTTTCATGTTCACGCCGACCGTAAACATTGAAGGCCTTGTCGCGGGCTACACCGGCCCGGGCGGGAAGACCGTCATGCCGCACCGCGCCGTCGCGAAGCTCGACCTGCGGCTCGTACCGGACATGACCTATGACGGAGCGATTGCCGCGCTCAAGGCCCACCTCGCGAAGCGCGGTTTCGGTGACATCGAGGTGAATCCGAGTGGCGGCTACGACCCAACGACCACCGCCGCAGATGCGCCGATCATCGAAGCGATGCTCGCGGTGCTGAAGCGCGCCGCGATCGACCCGGTCGTCCTTCCGCGCCTCGCAGGCTCGTATCCCGGCTACGTCTTCACGAACCCGCCGATCAGCCTCGCGGCCGGTCATTACGGGCTCGGACACGGCAGCGGGGCGCACGCGCCCGACGAGTATTTCGTGATCGAGCCATCGAACCCGAAGGTCAGCAGCTGGGACGGCGCCGTCGCTTCGCACGTGGCATATCTGTACGAGCTCGCGACGCTGGGCGGTTAGTCCGGATCTTCTCAAGGCCGTCGAGGATCAGATCGAGCCCGAACCCGAACTCGCCGTCAGAACGATTGGATTTCTTGTCGTGCTCTGCCATGTGCTCGGCGATGTAGGGAAATCTATCGACGGGGAACTGCCGTCGGAACGCTGCCCCCATGTCCGGGAGCTGCCTCGCTCCTGCCGAGTAACCGACCTCCCACATCGTGAACCCGAGGATGTGGCTATCCAGGGCGTGATACGCGTGATGGGTCATGTTGGCTGAGAAGCCAGCTTCGCGAAGTCGTCCGAGCAACGCCTCCATGTAGCGCAGCCGCGCCGGGCCGATCCTGCCGGGCGACATCATGAGGCTGCAGGCCCAGCGGTGACGCAGCAGGACCTGGTGAGCTGAGATCGCGCTTCGACGTAGTGCCGCCCTCCAGTCGCCTCCGTTTGAGGGCACCTCGATCTCGCCGACGACGAGCTCGAGGATGCCGTTCACGATGTCGTCCTTCTTGGCGACGTAGTAGTACACGGTCATCGCTTCGACGCCGAGCTGTTGCGCGAGGTTGCGCATCGTGAGCGCTTCAATTCCGCTCTTGTCGGCGATCTGAATAGCCGCTCGGAGCACCAGGTCCCGGCTCAAGCGGACACGCGGCGTGGTTCTCCCTTCAGCCTGTACAGCCATCGGTCTTGACCAATCTTACGCCGTAAGATAATCTGCCGAGAGGAATCTTACAACGTACGAAACGGGGGGAGGGCAGAACGACATGGCCGCCAACGCGCCGACTCAACAGAACACGATGAAGGCGATCGTCCGCGATCGGTACGGCCCGCCGGATGTCCTGGAGCTCAGGGAGATCGAACGGCCGGCGATCGACGACGACGGCATCCTCGTGCGCGTCCGCGCCGCTTCCATCAATGCCTACGACTGGCACATGATGCGAGGCCTCCCCTTCCTTGCCCGCATGTCGGAAGGCCTCCGCAAGCCCAAAAGCATTGCGATGGGTGTGGACGTTGCGGGGCAGGTCGAGGCGGTCGGGAAGAACGTGACGCAATTTCGACCCGGAGACGAGGTGTTCGGCTCGCGCACCGGCTCACTCGCCGAGTACGTGGGCGCCACGGCGAAGAGCTCCCTCGCGCCGAAGCCGGCCGGGCTGACCTTCGAACAGGCCGCGGCCGTCCCGATGGCGGCATCGACGGCTCTTCAGGGCCTTCGCGACAAAGGGCAGATCAAACCGGGCCAGAAGGTCTTGATCAATGGGGCCTCAGGCGGGGTCGGAACGTTCGCCGTGCAGATCGCCAAGGCGTTCGGAGCGCACGTGACCGCCGTGTGCAGCACGAGGAACGTGGACCAGGCCCGGACGCTCGGCGCGGACGAGGTCATCGACTACACCAAAGAGGACTTCACGCGCCGCGGCAAGCGCTACGACCTGATCCTCGATGTCGCGGCGAGCGGCTCGTTGTCATCTCGACGACGGGTGCTCGAACCGAGTGGAATCCTGGTCGGCGTCGGATCGGCGGACACTCGATACGGTGTGATGTCGATACTCGGTGGTCTCGTTGAGGCGGCGGTGCTGTCGCGGTTCGGGAAGCAGAAAATGCCCTTCTTTTTAGCGAAGACCAGCAAGGAGGACCTGGTGGTCCTCACGGAGCTGATCGAGGCGGGGAAGGTCCGGCCGATCATCGACCGACGGTATCCCCTCAGCGAGACGGCTGAAGCGATGCGCTACCTGGAGGCAGGCCACGCGCGGGCGAAGGTCGTCATCACCGTGTGAGCCGGGCGTCGATCCAGGCGATCGTGTCGTCGATCACCGCCCCGCCGCTCGGCTCGTTGTGCGTCTCGTGATGGAGGCCTGGGTACACGCGACGCGTCACGTTCGCGCGTCCCTCAAGTGATCGGGTGGCCCATTCGGGGATGACCGGATCGTCCGCGCCGTGCAAAACGTACGTTGGGACGGGCAGCGGTCCACCGCGCTCGAGCTCCCTCTGAACTCGATCCTGCTCTCGGAGTAGCGCGCTGCCCAGACGCGCGGTCGTCCGATGCACGGCGAGCGGATCCGCGAGGTAGGCGGCCTCGACCGCCGGGTCGCTGGAGAGCGAGCCTTTCCGAATCCTGTTCGCGACCGCGAAGCGAGGCACCGTGGGGGCGAGGACGTAGGCGAGCCCACGCTTCCATCTGGGGACGACCGCGTCGATCGCGGGAGCCGAAAGAACGAGAAGGTCGGGTAGCGGTCGCGGCGGATCCGAGAGCACGTAGCCAAGTGCGATGAGCCCGCCCATCGAATGTCCGTAGAGCACCACCGGGAATCCGTCGGCCGCCGAACGGACCTCGGCGAGCCGGTCCTCGACGTCGTCGTGGTACTGCGACCAGCGATCGACGTACGCGCGGTGACCACCCGACCGACCGAAGCCGCGCTGGTCATAGCTGTGGATTGCGATCCGTGCGCCCGGGAGCTGCGATACGACGCGCGGGTAGCGGCCCGCATGTTCTGCGATGCCGTGCACGAGGAGAGCGTGCGCGCGGGCGGTGCCGGCCGCGGGCCACCGATATGTGCGTAGATCGAGACCGTCCCGGGTTCGAACTGAGCTCACGGGAGTTGGGTTGTTCGGTCGCACCTCGCGAAGTGTGGACCTCCGCGCGAATAGACTGCCGCCCGCATGGTGGCATCCACAACTCCTCCGGCGCAGGACAGCAGAGCATTCGGGAATTCGGCTCGGGTGTGGCTCGGCTGTGTCGTGTTCCTCGTCGTCGTCGAGCTTTATGTCGTTCTCATCGGCGGAGGCCTCGAGAAGGACCCGCGTACCGGTCTTTTCTCGCCGCTGTCCATCGCGGCCTTCGGAGTCGCTGGATTTGTCGGGGTTTGGCTCTCGCATCGCACAGGTTTCCCGGCGGCATGGGATGCGCGGATCAGCGTTCGAGACCGGCTCCTCTATCCGATCCTCTGGGGAATCGGGATCGGCGTGGCACTCGTTGCTCACGACCTCGTGTTCCATTGGACCGCGGCGTACAAGGACATCGTCGGTGCGCCCTCGTTCAACGCGCTCGGGCCGTTCCCAGGTCCACTGCTCTTCTATGCCGGCGGCGCCATCATCGTTGAAGTCTTTTACCGCCTCCTTCCGATCCCACTCCTGCTGTGGCTCGTGTCGAACCTCGCCATGCGCGGCCGCTACCGGGAGCCGGTCTTCTGGGTGCTCGCGGCTCTGACATCGCTCATCGAGCCAGGCACCCAGGACCTCGCCGCGCTCCAGCGGCCAGGCCTCGAGGCGGCCGCGATCACGGTCTTCGGCGTCGATTATGTTTTGAATTTTGTGCAGGCCGTGATGTTTCGGAGATACGGATTTCTCGCGGCCATCGTGACGCGCGCCTCCGCGTATGTCGTTTGGCACGTGATCTACGGCAACTACATCTGCGTGTGCTGACCGCTCGACTCGTCTAGTTAACGCTGGTCGTAGGCGCGCTTGAGTGCGGCGATGTCGATCTTGCTCATCTGAAGCATCGCCTGCATGACGCGTCCGGCCTTCTGGGGATCCTTATCCCGAAGCATCCGGCCGAGTGCCGTCGGGATGATCTGCCATGAGAGGCCGTACTTGTCTTTCAGCCAGCCGCAGCGATCCTTAGACCCGCCCGCGGAGAGCTTCTCCCAGAGCTCGTCGACCTCAGCCTGCGTATCGCAGTTCACAAAGAGAGAGATCGCTTCGGTGAATGGGAACTGCGGGCCCCCGTTCAGCACCATGAATTCCTGTCCCTCGATCTGGAAGGACCCGCTCAGGACCTTCCCTTGAGGTCCTGGCGTTCCTTCGGGCATCCGGACGACGCTCAGGATCTTCGCGTTCTTGAAGACGGACACGTAGAACTTCATCGCCTCTTCGGCCTGGTCGTTGAACCACAGGAACGTCGTGATCTTCTGCATGATCTCCCCGATTCTTTTCTTCGATACTCACGGCTTGAATATATACCTTGACGGGAATATTCCTGCAGGAGTATATATGTCTCGTGCAGGCCACGCTGAGCGCTCTCGCCGAACCAAACCGCCGGCAGATCGTCGACCTCCTCCGGCGGAAGCCACGCGCGGTCGGAGAGATCGTCGAGCGGCTCGGCCTGCGCCAGCCCCAGGTCTCAAAGCACCTCCGCGTGCTCAGCGAGGCCGGGCTCGTGGAGGCGCATCCCGTCGCGCAGCAGCGCATCTACAGCCTTCGCGCCCAGCCCCTCAGGGAGCTCGACGAGTGGCTGGAGCCGTATCGCCGCAGGTGGGACGAGCGCTTCAATCAACTCGACGATGTCCTTCGCGACCTCAAACGAAAAGACAAGGAGAAAAGAGATGGCCACGGCAAGTAGCACCGCAACCACGAAAGTCACACTCCCGTCGGACCGGGAGATCCTGATCACGAGGGAGTTCGACGGCCCCCGCGACCTCGTGTTCAAAGCGATGACGGACCCCGACCTCATCCCGCGGTGGTGGGGCCCGCGCGGGTACACGACGACGGTCGACAAGATGGACGTCCGGCCAGGTGGCAGCTGGCGGTACGTCGTTCGTGAGCCCGATGGGCGCGAGTCCGCCTTCCGCGGTGAGTACCGTGAAGTCGTCGCGCCGGAACGGGTCGTCCAGACATTCGAGTGGGAGCCGATGGCCGGACACATCTCGGTCGACACCGCGACGTTCACCGAGCACGACGGACGCACGCTGGTCACGACCAGGTCCCTGTTCGCCTCGAAAGAGGATCGCGACGGGATGATCCAGAGCGGAATGGAGAAGGGCCTCCGCGAAACGCACGATCGTTTCAGCGAGCTTCTTGCCGAGCTGCGGGAGTCGCCTCGTTAGATAGGGTTCGGACTACCGGCGTCGGACGTTCTGGCGCCGGGAGTCTTCGCGAAATGGGCCAGCCGACCAAGCCTGGTCAGATCATCATCCTGAACGGCGCGCCACGATCGGGGAAGTCGAGCATCGTGACGGCGATACAGGAGACCTTCGAAGGTCTTTGGATGAATCTCGGCGTCGACGTGTTCGTGACCCAGGTCACCCCAAAGCGATACCGCCCGGGCATGGGGCTCCGTCCGGGTGAGGAAGGTCACAAGCTCGCGCCGCTGGTTGCGGCGCTGTACGCAGCGATGTACGAATCGATCGCTGCTCATAGCCGAGCCGAACTCAACGTGGTGGTCGATGTCGGGCATCACGACCGAACGGTCCTCGCGGACAGCGCCCGTCGCCTCGCGGGCCTTCCCGTCCTCTTCGTGGGCGTGCACTGCCCCATCGAGGTCATCGTGGCGCGACGCAACGCCGGCCAGCCGGGACGAGAGGGCGAATATCTGACCGCGTCGACGACCGAGATTCCGGCCCCGATCCTGCGCTGGCAACGAGACGTCCACATCCCGGGCATCTACGACTTCGAGGTGGATACGTCCGTGCTCAGCCCCGCCGGGTGCGCTGCCGCCATCCGTCGCCGCCTCGACGAGGGACCGCCTCCGTCGGCCTTTCGTCGGCTTGCCAAGGGAGATGTGCCCGAGGACTAGCGGCTGCGGGCTCCGACGAGGAGCCGGTATTCAGCGATCAGGGACTCGGTCCGTTGGAGCTCCTCGGCGAGTCGCCCGCGAAAGCGCTCTTCGAAGCTGTCGCCGCTGCTCGTCGACTGAGTCGCCAGAGCCTCCACGTAACGATCACGGAAGTAGGTCAGGTTCGCGTAGAGATCGGTGACCGTCGACGGCGGCGTGCGCGTCAGTTTCCTGAACTTCTCTTCCTTGTCCCACAGCATCGGGACGGAGAAGAGGAATGGATCTCGCCCTGCCGCGAAAAGTTGGTTCCGACCACCGTCGTGCATCGGATAGGTGGCGATGAGCGCCCCGGGACCCGTGCTCAACCAGCCGTCGTTCATCGTCCGCGCGACGTCGTGATTTCGGGACGCCGCGAACGCGTTCTCGATCGGGCGCTCGTTCCCGGCCTCGTAGAGCCGGACGAAGGTGTGTGCAGGAAACGAGAAGTCCGACATGCGTCCCAGCACGAGGGCTCTCGCGACGCTCGCGACATCGCGCACGACATTCATCGGGCCTGGGGAGCGAGCCTCTTTCGGATCCCATACGCCCGCGGCGGCGACGGCGTTGTGTACGACGTGGCTGCAGTTGTTCGTGTATGCGTCCCAGCTGTAGCCGCGGTTGCGTGCGCCATCGTTCACCGCGTTGAGGTACGCGATCGCTCTGCCCAGCG
>VBEU01000122.1 GCA_005883775.1 Chloroflexota bacterium
CGAGGGTCGCGTAGGCGGTGAGCTCCGTCTTCTCGTTCCTTACGACGAGCTCGGTGGTGAGATTCTCGTAGACGGCACGGAGGTCGGCTTCGGTGTTCGCGTTGAAGTACTGCCCATCGGTGATCTCCGCGATCTTCTTGAGTGTCGTCTCGTCGAGGGCCGTGCGCACCGCGCGGCCTTGGAGGCGAACGATCGCGCCCGCCGCGCTGCCTACGCCGATCGTGTAGATGCGTACGCCTCGGCTCGACGCCTGATCCACGATGTCGAGCGGCGCCGGGAACTGGTTGTTCTGCCCATCGGAGAGCAGCACGATCGAGGCGGCGGCATGCTGACCCGCAAGGTAGGCGGGGATCGTGGCGCTCGGACGTGGCGTGGCGGAGCCATCGGGCTGACCCGGCTGCTGGAGGATCGAGCTCGGTAGGTCCGCCTCGCTCCCTTGAGATTCCGCGATGGCATCGAGCGACACCAGGATCGCCCTGCCGATCGCGGTCGCCCGCTGGGGACGCAGGCGGTTGATCGCGGCGATGACAAGCGTCTTGTCGGTCGTCGGCGATTGCACGATCGAGGCGTCCCCTGAGAAGGACACGACCCCGATCTTCACGCTCTCGCTCTGTTTGTCGACGAACGCGCGCGCCGCGGCTTTTGCGGCTTCCATGCGGTTCGGCTTCATGTCCTCAGCGAGCATCGATCCGGAGACATCGATCGCAAGGATGACGGTGCCTTCCTGGCTCGGCACCGCTACGACCGCCTGGGGGCGCGCGACGGCGATGGCCATGAACGCCAGGGCGAGGATGAAGAGCGCCGGAGGAACGTGACGCCGCCAGCCCGGTCCTTTACCGATGGCTTCGCGAACGAGCGAAAGGTTCGCGTACCGGAGCGCATAGCGGTTGCGCCTCCGCTGCGCGAGCACGTAGAGCACGGCGAGCCCGGCGACGACGACGAGCAGCAGGAGAGCCGATGGCCAGATGAAGTTCATGCGGATGCTCCCATCGCCGCGCGCCGTCCGGCGCGCCGCTTACGCGCGTACGCGAACTTGACGATAGCGCGGACCAGGTCCTCATCCGTGCGCAGTACGAGCACGTCCACGCCCGCGCGCGCGAACGTCGCGTTCAGCATCTGTTCGCGCCGCTGCGCCGCCGCAGCAAAGCGCTCGCGGAATCGCGGATCGCCGGTGTTCACGCGGACCTGCTCGCCGGTTTCGCTGTCGGTGAGGATCACCGTTCCGATGTCAGGCATCTCGTCCTCACGCGGATCGGCCAGGCGTACAGCGAGGGTCTCGTGGCGGCGCGCGACGCGCTCGAGGCGATCTTCCCATCCGGCGGCGCTGAAGAAATCGGAGATCACGAAGACGAGTGACCGGCGCTTGAGTCCCCGCATCCCCGAATCCAGCAGATCGCTCAGCGACGTGAGCGGTGCGCTCTGGAGACGCGGCCGCTTCTCGAGCTCGTTCAGGATCCGAAGCACCTGAACGCGACCCCCGCGCGCCGGTATCGAACGTTCGACCCGGGATGCGTAGAGGGTCGCTCCGACGCGATTGCCATGTCGCGTCAGCAGGCGCGCCAGCACGGCGGTGAAGTCGACGAGCAGATCACGCTTGCGGCGGTCGACGGTGCCGAAGTCGACCGATGGCGAGAGATCCAAAAGGAAATGAGCGTTGATCTCGCGGTCCTCGAGGTACTCCCGCACGTAGGGCGCGTCGAGCCGCGCGGTCACGTTCCAGTCGATGTGCCGGACGTCATCCCCGAATACGTACTCGCGGATGTCAGCGAGGTCGAGACCCTGACCCTTGAAGATCGTGCGGTAGTTGCCCTGAAGCAGACCGTCCAGGCGTCGGATGACGGTCCACTCGAGGCGCTCGAGCCGGCGCTCAGGCGCGGAGGGCGACATGTCCCTGCAGCGGCTCGGTCGGTACGGGAATGCGCGCGAGCACGCGCTTCACGACGTCGTCCGCGGATACGTCCTCTGAGAGAGCCTCGAATGAGAGAACGATCCGGTGTCGGAGGACATCGAGCGCGAGATCCTGAACGTCCTGCCCGGTGACGTAGCGGCGGCCGCGAAGGTAGGCGAGCGCGCGGCCCGCGAGGACGAGATTGATCGACGCGCGGGGACTCGCCCCGTAGCTGATGTACTTCGCGACGTCGCCGATGCCGTACTCGGAAGGGTGCCGCGTCGCCGACGCGAGCCGGACCACGTATTCCATGAGCGTCGGGTCCACGAAGACGTTGTCGACTTCGTGCTGCAGCTGCAGCAGGCGGTCCGTCGTCATGACCGGGACGACCGGTGACATATGTCCGGTGACCCGCTCGACGACGACGAATTCGTCCATCTCGCTCGGGTAGCCGACGAGGACCTTCAACATGAACCGGTCCACCTGGGCCTCGGGAAGGGCGTAGGTGCCCTCGGTCTCGATCGGGTTCTGCGTCGCCATGACCAGGAAGGGATCCGGGACCTTGTGCGTCTCGCGGCCGATCGTGACCTGTCGTTCCTGCATGACCTCGAGAAGCGCGCTCTGCACCTTCGCCGGCGCACGGTTGATCTCATCGGCGAGAAGGAGGTTGGTGAAGACCGGACCGAGCGAGGTCTGGAAATCACCGGCGCGCTGGTTATAGATGCGCGTACCGACGAGGTCGGCGGGCACGAGATCCGGCGTGAATTGGATCCGCTTGAAGTCGCCGGTGATCGCCTGAGCGACGGTCTTGACCGATAAGGTCTTGGCGAGACCGGGAACCCCTTCGACCAACAGGTGGCCACGCGCGAGAAGGCCGACCATGAGGCGCTCGATCAGGTGATCTTGCCCGACGATCACCTTCTTGATCTCGAAAAGGAGCCGGCCGGTGTCCGGCGGTACCGCTTGCTGTACCTCTGCCATCAGTCTTTCACTCCTCTTAGTCCGGCGGCACGCCGAGCGCGCTTGCCGCTGTATCGATGGTCACGGCGAAACCGACGCCGCTGAACGCCGGCTGTCCGGTGGGATTCACGAGGCCGGTGACGATGCCGACGACCTCACCGTCTCTGTTCACCAGCGGGCCGCCCGAGGACCCCGGGTTCACGGCAGCGTCGAACTGGATAAGGCCGGTCAGGGAACGATTCTGGTTCGGCACCTGGACCGACCGGTCGAGTCCGCTGATCACGCCGGTCGATAACGACCGCGTGAGGTTGAACGGGTTACCGACGACGATCGCGTCATCGCCGATCCGCAGGCCTGATGGGTTTCCGAGCGTCGCCGGCGTGAGTTGCGCCGGTGTGTTGGCGGGTCGGAGGGCGGCGATATCGCTCGCGGCCACTTCCGAAATGATCACCGCTGCCGACTCCGTGCCATCGGCGAAGACGACCGACAGGCTCGCGGCGTCCTGGACGACGTGAAGCGCGGTCAGGATGTCGCCGGCGTCATCGATGACCACGCCTGAGCCGGAGCTCACCAGCTTGCCATCTGAGCTCAGCGCTTTGATCTGCACGACCGACGGGGCGACCTTCGCGTAGACCTCGCTGGTGAGCGGCGTCGGTGTGGGCGACGGCTGGATGTCGGCTTCCCGGGGGGCCGGCGCCATCGAGATCGCGACGAGAAGCGCCGGAGCCGCGAGTGCCGCTGTCCAGGGAAGCACGCGGCGAAGAGCGGTCCGGATCCGCGTCCGCTCCGGCGGATGTTGAACGCCCGGGTCGGGCGCCACCTCGTGATGGCCGCGCGGGAACGCGCCGTAAGGCCGGTCCGCTCTGCTGGGCACGAGTCGGGTTCGAGTGTAGGCACGCGACTTTTGCGGACGGGTATGGGTTGAGTAAGAAGGACGGTCGAGACATGGTAAGAACAAATGTTCTATAGTGCACAAGACGGGAGCTCGCATGTCATCAGTCGTCTATCGCGAAGTCGAAGCAAAGAGCGCGCTCAATGCGGTCAAGGGCATGCCATTCGATTGGAGCTTGAATCCGTACGTCGGCTGCCCCCACGCCTGCCGCTATTGCTTTGCCCGTGCCTACAACGCGCGTTACCGCGATCGGGACGTTGGCGACGCGTTCGACAAGAACGTCGAGATCAAGTCGAACTTCGTCGAGCGACTCCGGGTGGATCTCGGGCGGAACCCTCAGGGTTCGGTGGCGATCGGCACCGCGACAGATCCCTATCAACCGATCGAGGGCAAATACCAGCTGACGCGGCGGTGCCTCGAGGCGCTCGTCGATCACCCGATGCCGACGAGCATCGTGACGAAGGGTCCTCTGGTGGTACGCGACATCGACGTGCTGCAGAAGCTCGATGAGAAGACCGAGGTCACCGTGTACTTCAGCGTCCCCTGCGTCGACGAAGAGATCGTGCGAAAGACCGAACCCGGCACAGCGCCGCCGCGCCAGCGACTCCGAGCACTTCGCATGCTGCGCGAAGCGGGCCTCGATGCGGCGGTGCTCTGCATGCCGGTGCTACCGGGCATTAGCGATAGCGAGGAATCGCTCGACGCCGCGGCCCGCGCCGCGAGCGAGGCAGGCGCGACCGCGTTCCGTCATCGCCCGCTGAAGATCGACGCCGAGATCCAGCAGTACTACTACGACTTTCTGGCGACAGAGTTCCCGGTCATGGTCCCCCGCTACGCCGCGTTGTACCGGGGCGGCGCGTATCCGACGAAGGACTACGAGCGCGAGCTAGAGGAGCGCATCCGCCGCGTGCGCGCCCGTTACGAATTCCGTGAAAGGCCCGCGCGGCCGGCGCGCCCGGCCGCGTCCGAGACCGTCCAGCTGCAGCTCGCTATCTAGCCGGGGCGGAAAGCCCCTCGCTGCGCGGCGTCGGCACGACCGCCTCTTCGCGACGCACGGTTTCGGCCGCTTCGTGGATCTCGTCGCCGAGCGCGATCGCGATCCCCGCGGCGGTCCCGATGATCGCAAGGAGCGACATCCACCACGGTGTCTTGATGCCGAACAGACGATCGATCGAGATGGGGCCGGGCCCGGCAACCATCAGCACGACCGCGATCGTCAGGTTCGTGACCGGCAGCTCACCGCCTCCTTGGTTCGACCAGATCGGCTTGCCGCCGTGCGCTTTTCGCCACGCGACCACCATCGGGGCCGTCGCGATGATCGGACCGATCGGAGAGAGAAGCCCGAGCGCGGTGAGCGAGCCGCCCGCGACCTCCGATGCGCCGGCGACTTCGGCCCACTCGCGTCCGGGCTGGAGGCCGAGCTTTTCGAACGCCTGACCCGTGCCTTCTGGTCCCTTTCCGCCGAACGCGCCGACCAGCTTCTGGGCACCGTGACCTATGAGCAGACCGCCGGTAACAGCACGAAGCAACAGAAGAGCGGCCCAAGTCATCGTCACACCTCCGTTACGGTCGCGCCCGTTCGCAGCACGAACGACGCCACCGCGGAGGCACGAGAAGTGCGTGTTTGCAGGTCATGTCTACGCGGACGACGGCAGCGCGCCAGAACATCCGCAAGGCCGCGGCGGCGGCGAAACGGAAGCGGACGATCACGCATCTTCCGAAGCGCACGAGGACCGCACTCGCAAAGCAGGCGAACAAAGTGAAGCGTCAGAAGGCGTCTCGATGAGCTGGATCGATCAACTGATCCGTCATCTCGAGCAGGTCACCTGCAGCGGATGCGGTGAGTACTACCACGGCGGCGACATCGCGGCCGTGGTCACTGAGCCATCGCGCCTCATCGTCAGGCTGCGCTGCCGATCGTGTGGGCAGGACGGGATCGCGATCCTCGACTTCGGCACGAGCCCCGTCGAGGTCGACCCGATCACCGCCGACGACGTGCTCGATTGCCACGATCTGCTTGCGCGGGCCGCGCGGCCACCGTCCGAGCTCTTTCCCGCTATCGCGGCGTAACTGCCTTCAGGCGGCGCGCCGGGCGACGCGCTTGGCCGCGCGTCCAAGCAATGCTGCGACCGCGGCTTCGTGTCTCGACAGCTCGTGACCTCTCTGGGCTTTGTCGGGTCGCTTGAGCGCGGACGGAAGATGACCGGTCAGGTACGCCTCGAGGATCGCCGGGTGTACGTAGCACTTCCGGCATATGGCTCGGGTGTTGCCGAGCCGCGCGGACACGATGTCGATGGCCTGCACGACGCGTTTACGCGCGACCCGCTCGCTGCGTGCCGGCCCGGCGTCGGCAAGCGCGCGCGCCGCGAGGACGGTCCCAGCCCAGGTGCGGAAATCCTTCGCCGTGAGATCCTCGCCTGAGACCTCGCGCAGATATTCGTTCACGTCCTCCGAGCCGATCGGCCGGAGCTCACCATCATCGCCGCGATACTTGAAGAGATCCTGCCCAGGAAGCTGCTCGAGGCGCGCGATCACCCGAGCCAGCCGGCGGTCTCGCACATCGACCTCATGATCCTTTCCACTCTTCCCCCGAAAACGGAAGGCGATGCGCGAGCCTTCGACGTCGACGTGCTTGGTTCGAAGGTTCGTGAGTCCGAACGAACCGTTCTCGCGCGCGTATTCGACATTCCCTACACGCATGAACGTTTCCTCGAGGATCCGGATCGCCGTGGCCAGAACTCGCTCCCGCGGAATCCCGGCCTGAGCGAGATCTGCGTCGACGCGCGCCCGCACGCGCGGTAGCGCTTTCGCGAAATCGCCCAGCCGGCCGTATTTGGCCTCGTCCCGCACCTCGCGCCATCGTTCGTGATAGCGATATTGCTTGCGGCCGCGCGCGTCGCGCCCTGTGGCTTGAATGTGGCCAAGCGGGCTCGGCGAGATCCAAACGTCGGTCCACGCGGGTGGGATCGCAAGGCGGCGGATGCGACGGAGCTCCCCTGCATCCCGGATCGGCACCCCGTCGCGATCGACGTACGTGAAGCCGCGTCCCTTCCGCCGTCGGCGGACGCCGGGCTGCTCGTCGCTGGCGTAGCGGAGACCTGCGAGTTGCGCCGCCGCTACGCCATCGCTCGCGACATCGTTGCTCATGACGAGCGCTAAGCAGACCGATGACCAGATCGGTGCGGCTGCCCGTTCGAGTAGCTCGCTCTTTCGGTCGTCAAGCAGGCAGGCGAGCGCGGGGAACATTACTTCCGCGTATTGACTTCGTTACCGCGCCGTGACAAAAATTTTCGCGCGTAGCACTGGGGAGGCTCGTATGTCGACGATCGTTCACTACGAATGCCGCAATCTCGACCATCTCCGGGCCGGCTCGCGGCGTGGCAACGGCGGTCTGGTGATCCATCACGGTTCGGTGGGCTATTGCGACGGTCTTCACGTCGACGGGGCCCATCGCTGGGTCGCGACAGGCGGCGTGCCGATCGAATTCCTGGTCGAGAGCGCCCCCAGCATGGACGCCGGTACGTATCGCACGAGCGATGGCGCGCTCGTTCACATCCGAACATCCCCGACCGGAAAGATGGTCGTCGAGGCCGACGATCCAAGGGGCAAGCGCGCCGACCTCCGCGTCGCGGTCAAGCTTTCTGATGATCCCGACTGGCCCGACGGCTCGGCCGCGCACATGACGCTCCTCCACGCGGACTAGCCTCCCCGGGCTCACCAACCGCGATATCGCTGAGCTCCTCGCTCTTGAGGCGGAGCGCAACGAGGGGCGAAAACAACGCGCGCTACGCCGAGCCTCGCGTTCAGCACTCATGTGGCCGGAGGAGGCGGCAGCGATACAGGAATCGGGCCGGAGCTTGACCGAGCTTCGCTCTGTAGGGCCGTTCACCGCGCATTTCATCTCGGCTTGGCTGCGGGACGCGCCCGATCCCCCGGTCCCCCCGCCGCTCCGCGATGGCTTTATCACGTACGCGTACGCGCGCTTCGTCGTCGACGCGCACCCGGAGTGGCGCGACGTGGCACGCGCGGATCATCAGATGCACACCGACGAGACCGATGGCAGCTCGACGATCGAGGAGATGGCCGCGACGGCGGCGGAGCTCGGGCGCCAACGCATCGCGATCACCGATCACTCGAAAACGCTGCGCATCACCAACGGGATGGACGAAGCGCGCCTGCGGGCGCAAGGCGAGCATATCGCCGCCATCAACGCACACGACTCCCGACCGCTCGTACTCCGAAGCATCGAGATGGATCTGACGCCGGAAGGCGCGGGGGATATGGATCCCCAGACGCTGGCCGGCCTCGACCTCGTCTTGGGGGCATTCCACTCGAAGCTGCGGCTGCGCGACGACCAGACCGATCGCTATTTCCGCGGCCTCGACAACCCGGACATACAGGTGCTCGCGCACCCGCGCGGCCGGATCTACAACTTCCGGGCGGGCCTCTCCTGCGATTGGCAGCGGGTCGCACACCGCGCGGCCGAAACCGGGACGGCGCTCGAGATCGACGCATACCCGGACAGGCAGGACCTCGACGTCGCCCGTTTGCGGATCGTCGCGGCCGAAGGCGCCTGGGTTTCGATCGGCACGGATGCCCATACTCCGGCCGAGCTTGTCTTTCTCGAGATCGGCATCGCGGCCGCGATCCTTGCTGGTGTCTCCCGCGGCCGCGTTCTGAATCTCCTCTCGGCGCGTGAGCTTGCCGACCGAGTCGGTCTCATTCGTGCAACCAAGAAGCGCGATACGAATGAAGGGAGCACGACATGGCAGGGGGTAAGCGCGAGCGCGTCGACACGACACCTGGCAAGCCCGGAGGATCGCGCTTCGTCCGACGTGCGGATGGGGGTCGATTCAGTGCCGACCAAACGAGCGCCGGCCGCAGCGTCGCTCAGGACAAGCGGATCAAAGCCAAGAACACCGCGCCGAAAGGGATGAAGGATCGCGGCGACTAAGGAGCGGGCGCGCTCGCTCCGGGACTACCAGCGCAAGCGCGATTTCGCGAAGACGCCGGAACCGCAGGGAGGCAAAGCGAAAGGGCCCGAGCGGCTCTTCGTGGTGCAGAAGCATCGCGCGACCGCGCTGCACTACGACTTTCGCCTCGAGGCCGGCGGCGTCCTCGTGTCCTGGGCTGTCCCGAAAGGGCCGTCGCTCAATCCGGCGGACAAGCGCCTCGCGATGGCGGTCGAAGACCATCCCCTCGGGTACGCGCGCTTCGAGGGCGTGATTCCCGAGGGCGAATACGGCGGCGGGACCGTCATGGTCTGGGACATCGGCACCTACCGGTTGGAGGGAGACGAGAGCTTCGACGAGGCGTTGCGCAAGGGTCGCATCGTCTTCACGCTCAACGGGAAAAAACTCAAGGGGTCATGGACGCTCGTGCGGACCGGCGACCGCAAGTGGCTCCTAATGAAGCGCAAGGACCGAAGCGCCGCCGCGGTCGACATCGCGACGGCAAAGCCGCGCTCGGCGCTCACCCGACGATTGCTTGCCGGGATCGCGCGCGACGAAGGAGGTAACGTCGCGAAAGCGTCGACGGGCGATCCGAAGTGAACCTCATCCGTCCGATGCTCGCGACGTTGTCGCCGACCGTCGTCGAGGGCTCCGAATGGGTCTTCGAGGAGAAGTACGACGGTATCCGCGCGGTGGCCGGTCGCGAGAGGGGCCGCGTGAGGATCTGGTCGCGGACGCTTCAGGACCTCACGGGCGGATTTCCGCACGTCGTCGCGGCCGTGGAGGCGCTCGGCAACGGTGATCTCCTCGTCGACGGCGAGCTCGTGGCGTTGGACCCGAAGGGCGTCTCTCGCTTTCAGCTGTTGCAGCGGCGCGGCACCGCGGGTGGATCGCCGACGCGGTACGCGGTCTTCGACCTGCTCGAGCAGGACGGCCGATCGCTGATGGCACGGCCGCTGACCGAGCGGCGCGCCGCACTCGAGACGCTCATCAGCCGGCGTACTCCTCCCGTCTTCATCTCGCGGCGACTCGTCCGCGACGGCAAGGCCGCGTATCGCGAAGCCAAGCGTCTGGGCTGGGAGGGGATCATCGCCAAGGACGAGCGCTCCCCGTACCAGCCCGGCGTGCGTTCGCCCTTCTGGCGCAAGGTGAAGGTGCGCAAAGAATCCGAGTTCGTCATCGGCGGTTACACGCTGCCCAAGGGCGGCCGCCAGCACCTCGGTGCGCTCCTCGTCGGCCTCTACGACGGACCGAAGCTCCGCTACGTCGGCAAGGTGGGCACCGGTTTCACGCAGGACACACTGGCGGTGCTCGCGTCGAAGCTCGAGAAGCTGCGCACGGACAAATCGCCTTTCGATCCGCCACCGCCGATGCGCGACGCGACCTGGGTGCGCCCGAGACTCGTCGCGCAGCTCGTGTACGCGGAATGGACCGCCGACGGGAAGCTCCGACAGCCCGCGTTCCTCGGTCTTCGTACAGACAAAGACCCGTCCGAATGCACGTGGAGGGACCGTGAGCGCTGACGCGGTCAAGATCGCGGGCGTCGCCATCAGCAACCCGGACAAGGTCTGGTGGCCCGACGAAGGGATCACGAAAGCCGATGTC
>VBEU01000123.1 GCA_005883775.1 Chloroflexota bacterium
AGCGGCAACCCGGCATCGATGGCCCCGACGGCGAACTCGGAGTGCGCGCATGCGAAGTCGGCCAAGCGATCGGTGATCCATTCTCTTGAGGTGAATGCCTTGTTGACAAACTGAACGTCCGTGAAGCCCTCGTCGATGAGGTAGCTCTTCGCGAGCGCTAGTCCCGGATCGCATTGGACGGGGTTCACGATCCGCACCGTCGTCGTTTCAGGTGGTCCGAGCGGGGTTGACGCCTCGCTTTGCCGCGCGCACGCGGCGAGGGCGCTCCCGCCGATGATTGCCGCGCCTGTGCCCAGCGTTCGGAGCAGCAGCTGTCTTCTGGTGCTGAGTGGACGCTCCCCTGACAGGTCTGGATCGCGGAGGACCAAGCAATCGAATGGTAGGCCCCACGTATCCGCGATCTTCCACACTGATTTCGTGGACATTTGGTCGGTCGGTCACGGCGCTCGGCCCCTCGAGGAGCTCATGGCGACTCTGCGCGGGGCCGATATCCAGACACTCGTGGACGTTCGTTCGCAACCGGGCTCGAGGCGGCACCCGCAGTTCGGTGCCCAGTCTCTCGCGACCGCGCTCGCGGACGTCGGAATCGCATACGAGCACGTGCCGGCGCTCGGCGGACGCCGCGAGCCGCGCAGGGATTCGCCGCATCGCGCGCTGCGGGTCGCCGCGTTCCGCGGCTATGCCGATCACATGAGCAGCGAGGAGTTCGCGCGCGGCTACGAGCGTCTCACCTCACTCGCGCGTGAATCGCGTACCGCATTCATGTGCGCCGAAACCCTGTGGTGGCGGTGCCATCGCCGACTCATCGCGGACCGTCTGACCGTCGACGGTTGGATGGTCACGCACCTCTTCGCACCGGGGAAGAGCGAGCCGCACGTGCTGTGGGACACCGCGCGGATCGATAACGGACATCTCGTGTACGACGCCGGGACGCTCCCGATCCCGATCTAGGGCTTCGCCACCGGCACCAGCGACACCGCGAGGTGATAGAGCGGATCGCGGCCGAGCGGTTGCGGCGCCTGGATGTGCACGTGAGTTCCGGCGCGATCGAAGTCGAGATGCTCTGTGCCGTCGGCGGTCCGATAGATCGCGCTGACGTCGCCGACGGTGACGCTCTCACCCGACGCGGAGGGGAACGCATCGCGCGGTCCCTGCTGCATGACGACGACCGGCGCGCCGTTGGCGGAAAAGGGCAGGATCACGACGCCGCGGTCGTCGCGCGCCGGCATTCCTTCATCGAGTCCGTCGATGCCGCAGAACGGTCGGAAGACGGAGAAGCTCGACTGAGCCGCGAGCTGGCCCCACAGTTCCAAACGCATGCCCGTGGTCGCGCCCGGCGGCAGGACCTGTCCGATACGCACGTCGCCGCTTGGGGTGAAGCTGAAGTCCGACGCCGGAACGTCGGCGTTGACCTCGAGCCCGACGAAGCGCCACGTCATCAGCAGCTGGCCCTGCGCGTCGCGAACGTCGGCGCCGAGCTGCAGCAAAGTCGCAGTGTCCAGCCAGGTCGTGATCCTCGCGATCGTGCCGGTCTGCGAGGGCTGCTTCGGAGTGAGCTCGAGGACGTGCGTTGTTCTGCCGATGATCGTGTCGTCGCCGAGCTGCTTCGCTGTGAAGACTTGTGAGAGAGCCTCTATCGCCCCGGCGAGGGTGCTCGGTGCGAAAGGTCCCTGCGACAGGACCATCCGCGGGTCGATCGGTTGGGCCACCTTCGCGTCGGGCACGTAGATCCACGCAGCCTTGCCGTCGAAGAACAGGACCTGACGCCCAGTCGCGCCGCTCGGATCGGTCGCTGCGGTCTCGATCCGCAGGCTGCTCGGGGCACGGAATTCGATCTTCTGCTCGTACGAAGCGGGCACCGCCAGGCGCTTTCCGTCGCCGCCCATCCAGTTCTGGCCCGCCACGGTCCCGCGGTAGCTGTCGAACGCGCTGGTTGCACCGGCTGCAGCGCGCTCCGCTCGCACGAGGAGGTCGCTCGCGCTCGCGGGCGCGCCGGCAACGACGAGCGAGACGACGAGGACCACGACTGCGATGACTCCTACGGCCGCGAGCGCCGCTCGCGGCCGCGCCGTCCACACCCACGATGACGGCGGGGTCGTCGCGCGGACCACGGCCCGGTCGACCGCGCTCGAAACACTTGCGGGCGTGTGGATCCTCAGCGCAACCTCGCGAAGCTCTCGCGCCAATTTTTCTTCGTCGGTCATGTCGTGGCCTCCAATCGCTCGCGGAGATCGATGAGCGCGCGGTGGACGAGCATCTTCACGGCCGCTTCGCTGCGGCCCATCACGGTCGCGATCTCGCTGCACTCAAGACCGGCGAAGAAGCGAAGCCGTAGCGCTTCGGCGCGGTCGGGAGCGAGCCGGCCGGTCATCGCGATCACGCGCGCGAGCTCGACGCGTCGCAGCGCGACGTCGTCGGTGCGGACCGGATCGATGAGTTGCCGGGCCTCTTCGAGACCAACGTGCGGGCGACTTTGACGCCGCGCGTCCGCGGCCTTTCGTCGCGCGATACCGACGAGCCAGGCCTTCACCGGGCCGGTACCGCGATAGCCGCGCGCGGACCGGAACGCCGCGAGGAACGTCTCGGCGACGAGGTCCTCGGCATCGGCCGCGTCGCCGCAACGCGAAAGCAGGTATCGGTAGAGGTCGTCGACGTAGAGGCGATATAGCGCGGCGAAACGGGCGGGCTCAGACGCGGCGTCGCGCAGGAGCGCCGCATCATCGGACACGCGGAGGCTGAGCGCCTCGGAACCGCTCACACCTTCACCATCTTCTGCCACAACGTCGCGTCCAGGGGCGTTCCGGTAACACGGCTCGCGAAACGCTAGGGTTTTGGCGGCAATGATCCGCACCTGGGACGAAGACTGGGACGAACGCAAGGCGGGCAAGGGCTGCCCGATGTGCTCGGAAGGCCGACCCGACGAGACGTACGGCAACGCGCGCATCTTCGCGGGCCGCGTCTCCGATGCCTATCTCGTTCGGGGCGACATCGGTCAGCCGGGCTACACGATCGTGATCTGGCGCGGCGGACACATCGCCGACCTCACCGAGCTGAGCGACCCAGACGCGACGACCTACCTCCGGGAAGTCCTGAAGGTCGCGCGGGCGCTCGAAGCGCATTACCGTCCCGCGAAGCTCAATTTCGAGATGCTCGGGAACACCGTGCCGCACTTGCACACGCACATCGTTCCGCGGTACGTGACCGACGACAGCCCGGGCCAACCGGCGAAGGGCTTGATGCAGCCCGACCCGCACCGCAAGCCCGTCGCCGACGACGTGTTCCATCGCGATGTCGCCGGACTGCGGGTCGCGCTCAGCCGCTAGAAGACCGCCTGCCCTCCGTCGTCGCCGCGAAGGCCGAAGCCGAGAAAACGATCGGCGGATATGTGGATGAGCCAGCCCAAAAGCGGCCATGGGCTTCCGAACGGTACGAGCAGAGCGAGCATGACTCCGATCAGAAGCGGTGGCGTGAAGGTGTGCCACACGTTGTACAGCCACACGCCGCGCGGCGGCAGGTAGCCGCGCGCCGGGGCGCGACCCATGAGCGAAGCCGGCAGGAGACCGAAGAGGTCGGGCGCGAGAAGAAACAACCAGAACGTCCAGCTGAGCTGGTCCTTCGCCGCGATCGCGGCGCCGACAAGGACGAGCGTGAGCGCCAGGTACTCGGTGCGGTGGATCGCTCGGGCGCGGATCACGCCCCTGCCGACAGCCGAGTGCGCAGCTTCGCACCGGCGAGACCCCGATGCGAGATCCGATGCTTTTCGTCAGACGACAGCTCGGCCATCGTGCGGCCATCCCCGGCGATCACGAAAACCGGGTCGTAGCCGAATCCCGCTTCACCGCGCGGCAACTCCGCGATCTCGCCATGCACTTCGCCTTCGAAGAGCTCGACGTTCCCGTCCGGTGACGCGAGGGCCGTGACGCAAACGAACCGGGCCGACCGATTCGCGACGCCGTCGAGCAGCGCAAGGAGCTTGGCGTTTCGCTCCTCTTGGCTCGCCTCGTCGCCGAAGAACCGCCGGCTCCGCACGCCCGGCGCGCCGCGTAGCGCGTAGACCTCGAGGCCGGAGTCGTCGGCGATCGTCTGCAATCCGCTTGCAGCGGCGTACCCGCGCGCCTTCGCGGACGCATTCTCCGCGAACGTCTCTGCATCCTCGGCAGGTTCCGCGGGCACCGGGTCGAGATCGCTCGGCGCGACAAGCTCGAGGTCGAGGCCCCCGAGTATTTCGCGGTACTCGCGGAGCTTCCCGGGGTTCGTCGAGCCCAGAAGGATCGGGTGCCTCTCCTGTGCCCCGCCTCTCACACGTCCATGGTCGCGCTCGCGGGTTCGAGGTGCAGGCCGCGTCCGAGCCGCCACGGGGCCCACCAGTTTGCGCGGCCGAGAAGGCGCATCGTCGCGGGAACGACGAGAGCGCGGACGAGAGTCGCATCGAGCAACACGGCGATGGTGAGCCCGATCCCGACCGACTTGATGATCACGACGTCAGCGAGGGCGAACGCGACGAAGACGCCGACCATGATCGCCGCCGCGCCGGTGATAAGCCGTCCGCTTCGCTCGAGGCCCATCGCGACCGCGGCGACGTTGTCGCCCGTACGCCGGTATTCCTCCTGGATGCGCGAGAGCAGCAGGACCTCGTAGTCCATCGAGAGCCCGAACATGATGCAGAACATGATCACCGGAAGGCTCGGTTCGATCGACTGCGCCGTGAAGTTGAAAACGTTAGCGAGGTGACCCTGCTGGATGATCCACACGAGCGCGCCGAACGACGCGCTCACTGAGAGCGCGTTCATCGCGACGGCCTTCAGCGGGAGCACAACGGATCCCAGCAGGAAGAAGAGCGCGAGCATCGTCGTGAGCGTGACGAACCCGACCGCGATCGGGGTGCGCTCGACGAGGTAGTCGACGGCATCGACGTCGAATGCTGTGTTCCCCGTGACGAGCACGTCACCGCCGGTCACGGTCTCGGCTCGCGCCGCGCGCACGATCCCGCGCGCCTCATCGCTCTGCGCGGTACTCGCGGTCCGCACGGACAGCAGCGCGATGTGCGGGCCCGTGGGGCTGAGGGGCATATCGACGCGCAGCACGTTCGGGAGCGCGGCCAGGCCGGCGCGTAGGTCGTCGAGTGCCGCACGGTGGCCGAGGGGATCGTCCGGGAAGCGCGCGACGACGGTGATCGTCGATTGGTCCTGCCCGGGAAACTCACTGACCAGGATGTCGTAGCCATGCCGCGACTCGATCGTCGGCGGAAGGATCGTCGCGTCGGCGGAAGCGAGACGCAGCTGCGTGAAGGGCGACGCCGCGATCGCGATGAGCGCGACGGTCGGCACGAGCACGAGGACCGGTCGTCGCATCACCGTCGTGGCGATGGAGTGCCAGACACCGGACCCGCTCCGGCCGCGAGGCAGCGGCAGCCGCCAGGCTCCGACCCGAGGCCCGACGATCGAGAGCAGAGCGGGGAGGAACGTCAGGGCATAGAGAACGGCCGCCGCGACAACGAGTGAGCCGCTTACGCCGAGGGACACGAGGAAGGTGCCCGGGTAGAAGAGCATCCCCGCGAGACCGATCGCGACCGTGATGCCGGAGAAGAGGATCGCCCGGCCGGCCGTCGCCAGCGCGATGCCGACCGCATCTTCGACGTCCCTGCCTCGCGCCAGCTCCTCGCGGAAGCGGCTCACGATGAACAGCGAATAGTCGATCGCCACGCCGAGACCGATGAGCGTGACAATGTTGAGCGCGTACTGCGAGACGTCGGTCGCTCGAGCGAGCGCGAACGTCGCGCCGAGGCCGGCCACGATGACGATGACACCCACCCCGAGCGTGAGGAGCGCCGCCGCGGCGCTCCCGAACACGAGAAGCAGCAACACGAAGGCGAGCGGAAGCGACACGAGCTCCGCACGCTGCAGATCTCGATCGAGCGCGGCGTCGATGTCGCCGTTCAGCGGGATGTTTCCCGTGGCGAGCACCTCAAACGCGTCGGTGCGGACCAGCGCTCGGAGCTGCGGAAAGAATCCTTCCGCCGCGGTCGTCGTGCCGGTCACCGTCACATTGGCGAGCGCACGTTTCCCGTCCTTCGACCGCAGTCCTGGGGCTGACGCGGCGGCCACGCTGTCTGGCGTGAGCACGGATGCGACCCGCGGGTCGGCGCGCAGCGGCGCGAGCGCGGTCTTCATCCCCTCGATGAAACGGGGATCCGTGGCGGCCAGGCCCTCTTTGCTCGTGAAGATGAGGACGAACGACGACGTCGCCGCCGCCGGAGCGCCCGCCACCGGCGGAAATTCGTCGCGGATGAGCTGGCTCGCCCTGCCGGCCTCCGTCTCGCGGAACTGCACGTTCCGGAGCTCGCCGCCTGCGAGCAGTGAGGCCACTGACAGACCGACCGTGAGCAGCGACACCACGAGGACCGCCCAGCGGCGCCGGTAGACAAAGCGGCCCCACGGCGCGAGGAGGTTCATCGTCGGCCTATATACGCGCGGGAACTGACCGGCGTTCCGTCAGCGAAGCGCGGCTTGCTGAGCGGCGATGAGCTGGCCGATCCCGTCGAGCGCGAGCGCCAGGACGCGGTCGAAGTCTCCACGGGAGAACGGTCGGCCCTCGGCCGTGCCCTGCACCTCGATGAGCTCGCCCTCGCCGGTCGCGACGACGTTCACGTCGGCATCGGCGATCGAGTCCTCGGCATACGCCAGATCGAGGAGCAGGTCACCCCTCACGTAGCCCGCGGAGACCGCGGCGACGTTTCGCACGATGGGCGAGGGCTTGACCTTGCGCACCGCATGCGCGAGCGCGATGAAGCCGCCGGTGATCGCGGCCGTCCGCGTGCCGCCGTCCGCCTGGATGACCTCGCAGTCGACCACGATGCTCCGCGGACCGAGCGCCTTCAGATCGATCGCCGCGCGAAGCGCGCGGCCGACAAGGCGCTGGATCTCGAAGGTCCGCCCGCCCGGACGCCCGGCGATGCTCTCGCGTTGGCTCCGCTCGGGCGTGCTGCGCGGAAGCATCGCGTACTCCGCGGTGATCCACCCGGTCCCCTTGCCCTCGAGGAATTTCGGCACACTTTCCTGAAGCGTCGCGAGACACAGCACCTTCGTGTCGCCGAAGGAGATCTCGGCGGAGCCTTCGGCGAACTTCGAGACGCCGAGGTTGATGGTGATCGGACGAAGGGCCGTGGGCGTGCGGCCATCCGGCCGCGCGAAGGTCACGCGGTCTCCTCCCACACGCGGCGCATCTCTTCGGGAGCGTAGGACTCCAACGCACGGCCATCCGCGGCGGCGCGTGCCTCGACGCGGCCGACGTGCATCGCGAAGCGCTCGTTCGCATCGCGGAGCGCGGTCTCCGCGTCGAACCCGGCATGGCGCGCCGCCGCGACGATGTCGAAGAGCAGCTCGCCAAGAAATTCCTGATCATCGATGTCGAGCGGGAGGTCGAGACGCGGCGGTTCGAGCTTCACTCGAGCGGCGCGCTCGAGCATGCGTTCCGCAGCGAAGAGTGCGGGCAGCTCGCGCGGGACGCCGCTCAGCAGGCTATGAGCGCCGCCGTCCTGCTCCTCGCGCTTGATGCGCTCCCACTGCGCGAGAAGCTCGCCACCGGACGAGATCTGCGTTCCCGCGAACACATGGGGGTGGCGCCGGATGAGCTTCTCGTTCAGGCGGCGCGCGACCTCGTTCGCGTCGAAGGTCCCCTCCTCCCGCGCGAGCTCCGCGTGCAGCGCGATCTGCAGCAGAAGGTCGCCCAGCTCGTCGCTGAGACGCGCCGGATCGCCCGAGTCGAGAGCGGCGAGCGTCTCGTAGGCCTCCTCCAGAAGGTGCGGGCGCAGCGAGACGTGCGTCTGCTCGCGGTCCCAGGGGCACCCGTCGGGTGCGCGAAGCCGTTCGACGATGCGCAGCACCGTATTGACGGACGCGAGATCAGCGAAGGGCTCGAGTGGCGCGAGGACCACAAATCGCGGGCCTCCAGCGGAATCGCGCTCGGCTTGGCCGACGGTGCTCGAGCGGTCGGGCTCGAGGAACGTCACCGGATGCGCGGCGGGATAGCGCGCGCGGACGAGTGCCCAGTCGACGGGGGCATCGAGCACGATGGCGACCGCGCGGAAGGTAGAGAACGCATGCCGATCGAGGCGGCTCGCCGGGACGAGATCGATGCCGGCGGGCCAGCGCTCGAGAACGGCGGCGAGCGCCGCCGTGCTACTCGAACTCGAGGCCGGGGATGAGGCGGACGATATCGTGAGCCTTCTTCTGCTGGTTCAGCCAGTACTGGTAGGCGCTGTCGCTGATCGTCTTCTTCTGGGTATCGTCGAGATCGCGCCAATCCGA
>VBEU01000124.1 GCA_005883775.1 Chloroflexota bacterium
CGGCCTACATCCAGTCCTACCTGGGCGTTTACGCGCTGCCTGATCTCCTGCCGAACAGCGCGGCTTCCTTTGACGACGCGCCGCTCCTGAGTATTGGTTATGTCCTGTCCGGTACGGTCCGATGGAGTTGGGACGATGGCTCCGTCGATGTGCACGCAGGCGAAGCCGCCGCGACCCCGCCAAAGACGTTCCACCAAAGCAACCCTGGCTCGACCACGACTCGCTGGTACACGTTCATCGTCTACGGCGGCTCACGTACGGCATTCGGCGCCTTGCGGCGGATCGTCCAGGGGCCACAGCTGCCGGTGCCCCAACCTGAAGGCGCTTACACGTTCCGGCTCGATAGGCTCGCGCTCGAACCCGATGGGCGCTCCGCCGCGGTCGCCCACGGCGGCGCCAGTGTGCTCGTCGTACTCGATGGTGACGTCGAGGTCCGGCAGCCCGGTCTTCACGATTACCTCACCGCTGGCAAGGGAATCGCGATCGGAATCGGTCGCTCAATGCAGATACTGAACCGTGGGTCCTCGACCGCACATGTGCTCGAATTCTTCTACACGCCAGATAGCAAGCCGTTCGAGACGCCGCTCTCCGCGTCGCCCTAGTACCGCGGACGGGGTCATCCGGCGAGGGCCATGGGTTAACCTCTCGCGGTCTGTGGAATCCTCACGTTTCGAACGCACGGTCCGCACCGAGTCGAGCGAGATCTTCGCGATTTACGGCGGCGCGCGCCGTGTTGGACGCATCGATCTCCACTACGGCCGCTTCGAGGTGCACGGCACGCTGCTCCTCGAGGTCGACCTCACCGACGACGAGCTCCAGCAGGTGATTGATCAGATCGACGAGGAGCTCGTCCAGACGCACGATCCGGAGCGCGAGGACTTTCTCGTCACCGTATTCAAGTCCGAGGAGCTCGGGTTCTATTCAGATGAGTTCGAAGCCGACGATGCCGCTGACGAAGAAGACGACGAAGAAGAGCGCTAGCGCGCGGGCGACGCGCCCGCGGATGCCAAAGGGCTACGCCGTTCCGAAGACCGAACGCGGAATGCTGCCGTGGACAGTGACGCGAAAGATCCTTGAGGGCGCCCGGTCGTACTGGCTCGTGACGATCGACGCCGACGGCAAGCCGCATCTCGTCGGCCAGTGGGGTGCGTGGATCGACGAGCGGTGGTATTTCGAGGGCGGCGAGGACACGAAGTGGGCGCGCAACGTCGCGCGCGAGCCGCGGATCGCGATGGGCGCCGAATCCGGGACGACCGCTGTCATGATCGAAGGACGTGCCGCGCGCGTGCCGTCGGTGGACCGCCCGACCGCGGAGCGGATCACAAAGCAGTACGGCGCGAAGTACGGCCGGACTTACAAGTACCGGCCGAAGCCGGAGCAGTGGGACAAGGGGGGCTACGTGCTCACTCCGACGAAGGTCCTGGCGTGGGATGTGCGCGGGTTCCCGCGCAGCGTGACGCGCTACCTCTTCTAGGAAGCTGGGCCGCCTGGGACCGAAGCGACCCTCGCGACTTCGGCATCGGCGATCCGAACAAGGTCGTTCGGCGCGATCGGAAACACCGCGTCGGGTAATCCCGCCGCGGCCCACACCTCGTGGAATCCGAGGAGTCCCTGATCGGCAATGACGCGGCACGGCGGCTGGTGACCGAATGGCGGAACGCCCCCGATCGCGAAACCGGTCAGCGTCTTGGCCTCGTCAGCGGTCGCGCGACGGACGCTCGGCGCACCGAGAGCGCCCGCGAGCAGCTTGGGGTCCACGCGGGCACGGCCGGAGCAGAGGACCACGATCGGCTCGCCCGCGCTCAGGAAGACGAGCGACTTCACGATCCGCTCCACGTCGATTCCGATCTCCCGCGCCGCGTCCTCGGCTGTGCGCGTCGCCGCCGTGAAACGCTTCACCGGCAGATCCATCCCGCGCGCGCCGGCGTGGGCGCGGACGCGCGCGACGTTGGGGTGGTCCGCGGTCAGTGCCAAAGGTGCGTGACGAGGCGAAGGACGCGGCCGGGGAGGAGACCGATCATCGCGGAGGCAGCTTGATGCCACGCCGTCTCGGCTGCGTCCCGGAGATCGTCGTCGGCGCCCTGGGCCGAGTAGCGCTCCACGACCCGGGCCTGCGCGAGGCTTTGCACCGGGTCCCGCGTGTCGGGTATGGCGGCGCCGAGCGAGCTCGCGAACTCATACGTGGTCTGTGACGGATGCGGCGGATGACCGACGTAGCTCGCGAGGAGACGTGTCTTTCCCCAGGCGGACTCGATCGGACCATATCGCCGGAAGCGCCAGTTGAATCTGACGACTGCGGCCACGAGCAGGAGGAAGAGGAAGCCGAGGAAAGCCAGCGCCGGTCGGGGATCGATCGAGCGAACAGCGGCCACGACGCTGTCGCCGCTGAACCCACCCGAGCTGTCGTCCTGATTCAGCTGGTCCTCGGCGCGGTTCGGTCGACCTGCCGGATCGTTCGGGTCGGAGCTCGAGTCGCCGGCACCGGTGCCGTCGCTGGAACCCGTTCCGCTCTCCGTGGAATTGTCGACACGTGGGAAGGGCGGCTGCGACGGGGTCGGTTCGAACTCGATCCAGCCGTACTGCGGGAAGTAGACCTCGACCCACGCGTGCGCGTCCTGCTCCTTGACGACGTACGCGTTGCTCGCCGAGTCGTAGGTGCCCGTCGTGAATCCTTCGACGAGCCGCGCTGGTACGCCGGCCTCGCGGAGCATGACGACCATCGCGGAGGCGAAGTACTCGCAGAAGTCCTGCCGCAGATCGAAGAGGAAGTACTCGATCGGGTCCTTCCCGGGAGGCGTCGGCTTCACCTGGGGCGAGTACGAATACGGCGGGCTCCGCAGGAAGGTCTCAAGGGTCTCCGCTTTGTCGTATGCATTTGGGATGTTGTCCAGAAGGCTGTGAGCGAGTGCCCTCACTCGCGGAGGCACGGTCGATGGCAGCTGCAGGTACTTCGCCTTGATGTAGTCGGTGTACGTGGCCGTGACCTTGCGCAGGGTCTGCTTGTCGGCGGTCGACACGAGGCTCGTCACGGTGTACGTGCCCGCGGCCTGCGACCGATTCAGCGCGTGAAGGGACGTCGAATAGGTCTTGTCCGCCCCCGTGTAGAACTGGTACGGCACGTCGACCTTTTGTGGCTCGTTCGCCGCGAAGAGGATGTTCGAGTGCGGAACGATGATGTCGAAGCGGGCTTGGTAGCTCTCGCGATCGGCCGTCGGGAGCGAGATCTTATCGGCCTTGTCGCTCTCGGTCGTGCGCCATCCCGCACCTGTGTAGAAGTCGTAGGTCACCGCACGCCAAAAGTGGCCGGATGGCGCCTCGACGGTCATGACCACGCGATCGCCGAGGTTCGGAGCCTGCCCCAGACGGATGGAATCGGAGAACGAGACCCCACGCAGGCGGCTCGGTCCCGATACGCCGGCGAAGAACCGCTGCCACTCTGCCTCGACGCTGTGGTACGGACCCTCGAACGTGCTCCAGGCGCCGTTCAGCACCTCGGCCGCTCCGACGCGTGGAGTGATGAGCGCCATGATCACGAGCACGGCGGTCCAGGTCAGTCCGCCGCGCAGGAGGCGCCAATCCATCTCGCCTGACGGCACGATGTTCTGGCGCGTCCAACGCTCCTGCAGGTTCACGATGTGGATGCGCACGAGCAGCACGAGGACCGCGAGCGTGAACACGATCAGGTCGGGGTACAGGTTCGTGAGCGCCACCGAAACGTTGATGACGAGGCAGGCACCGTTGAAGATCACCGCGTCCCAGATACGACCGGTCCGCGCAAGGACGAACGAACCCACGAACGTGGCGCACCACACCGATGCGCCTAAGAAGAGGACGAACACGGTGGGGTCGCTCGCGGCCTCGCCGGCGAGGACCTGGGTGATCCAGTTGTTCACGAGGATCGCGAGGTGCGTCAGCTTGTCGCGGTAGGCCCCGCCGCCGGTGGAGGCGAAGGTCGTCGCGAGCGTGATCATGAGCATGCCGAGCGCGGAGCCGGCAAGGACCGCTCTCGGGAACCGGATGCGGCCATTGCCCAGAAGGGTCCCAGCGAACACGCCGGCGATGGCGATCCACCAGAACTGCGAGCTGATCTCTACCCAGTCGGCGTGCTGCAGCGAGAGCGGATACATCGAGATCACGACGAGGTAGATGGGAAGCGCGAACCATCCACCGCGGAACCGCAGCTTCGTGCGGTCGATCCGCGGCAAGATCGCTCGCCGGGCGGATGCGAGACGCTCCCTCACGCGATGGCCGCCGTCGATTGGTGGAAAAGCTCCTCGATGGGCGCGCCCGCCGCCAAGTGGGCGGCAGGCACACCGGCGACCGCGAGCTCTCCGAGGATCGCCCGCCGGCGCGCGCGGTCACGCTCGTCAAGGTCGAACGGTGGGCTCACCAGGACCGCCTGTGTCGCGATTGCCGTCTCGCGCAGCGAGCTGGCCGGCCTGACCCACGCACGGTCGAGCGAGGGTGTGATCAAAAGACAGGATGCGCCACGCCGGAGACGCGGGAGGGTCTCGACGAGCGTCTCCTGCAGCGAGCGCGTGCCGCCGGCATGCACCTCTGCGAGGTACTGCATGAGCTTGCCGAATTGTTTCGTGCCGCGGTCGGGATGCAGCACCTCGGCCCGGTTGCCATTCGTCACGAGGCCCACATTCCGATGGCCATCGAGCGCCTTCCGTACCACGGAGGCCGCCACCGTGACCGCCCGCTCCTCGGTCGAGTCCTCGCCGTCGCCGTGATGCCAGCGGCCGTCCAGGTCGAGATAGATCCAGAGATCAGCGGTCCGGTCGAGCTCGAACTCCTTCACGTGGAGACGGCGATGCCGCACCGACGAGGGCCAATGGATCCGGTTCATGGCGTCGCCAGGGCGGTACTCGCGAATGCCCATGACCATCGACGTGGACTGGAGGGAGCGCTGCCCGGTGAGGACATTCCCTTCGAGCAACGACCCGGGCAGGGTCCAGAACGGCAGTTGTACGACGCGTGGGTAGACAAGAAGGAGCGCTTCCGAAGGGATGCGCGCCTCGGTCGCGAAGAGCCCGAACGGATCTCCGCTCCGGAGCACGATCGGACCGAGCCGGAAGCGACCGCGCCGATGGGCCTTCGCGAGCACCTTCCATTTGCGGGTCTTGTGGCCACCGATCGAGAGCACGCGGCCAGTAAGAGGCTCAGGCCAGTTCGACTTTTCGAAGACCTCGAGCCAGAGCTTCCCGAGCCAATGATCGTTCGTGAGCTCGTAGGCCAGCTCGATCGTGTCGCCGAGGTGTGCGTAGGACTGGCCGATGGTTCGCTTCACGGAGAGCCCTTCGAGCGTGAGTCGCGAGAGGATCGACATCGCGATGAACACGAAGAGCACGAGGTACGAGAGGTACGACAAAAGCTCGACGCCCGTCGAGACGGCGACGATGAAGAGCACGAGCCACAGGACCCCGAAATGCCACGGCTTCATGGGCGCAGGCCCTAAGCCCGCAGCGCTTGGCCGGTGGTCGCCTCGACCGGGACCGAGGCCAGGATCTCGGCTACCACCGTGGTCGCGGCAAGATCCTTGAGCCTCGCCTGCGGCTGAAGGATGAGCCGGTGCGCCAGCGTCGGGGCGGCGAGCGCTTTCACATCGTCCGGCACGACGTAGTCGCGACCGTTCATCGATGCGTATGCCTGAGCCGCTCGCGACAGCGCGAGGGAGCCTCGAGGCGAAGCGCCGAGGTAGACGTCCGGGTGCGATCGCGTGGCGGTGACCACGTCGACGACGTATTTCTTGACCGACTCGGCGAGATGTATCTCGCGCGAAGCGGACTGCGCCCGCAGAAGCTCCTCGGACGACAGCACCTGGTCGATTGTTTCGAGCGGATGGATGATCCGCTGCGCGTCGAGGATCGCGATCTCTTCGCGCTCCTTTGGGTAGCCGAGCTGGATGCGCATGAAGAAACGGTCGAGCTGGGCCTCAGGGAGCGGGAAGGTCCCCTCGTACTCGATCGGGTTCTGCGTCGCCATGACGAGGAACGGCTCCGGCAGCTGATACGTCGTCCCGTCGACCGTCACCTGGTGCTCGTCCATCGACTCCAGGAGGGCGGATTGCGTCTTGGGAGTGGCTCGGTTGATCTCGTCGGCCAGGACCACCTGGCTCATGACCGGGCCCGGCCGGAACTCGAACTTATTCGTCTGCTGGTTGAAGATCGAGACGCCCGTCACATCCGACGGCAGCAGGTCCGGAGTGAACTGGATTCGGCGGAAGGTGCAGCCGAGCGACCGGGCGAGGGCCTTCGCCAGGACGGTCTTCCCGGTGCCGGGGACATCCTCGAGGAGGATGTGGCCGCGGCACATGAGCGCCACGAGCGCGAGCTCGATCTCGTGATGCTTGCCAAAAATGACCCGCTCGACGTTCTCGACTACGCCGTTGACCTTCGCCGCGAGAGCTTTCTCCACCGTGCTTCATACCCCTTCGTTGAGTTCGCGGCCGCTCTGAGAAGTATCAGGGTTGCTCACATAACAACGTAGGAAGACCCTAAGTTCATATACGGGCCCGCCACCGTCCTAGTTCCCTCATGGATTCCCGGCGGGTCCTGTCCCGGCTACGCGGGTCTCTCCCTCAGCGCACCCTCCCCACCCTTGCAGCTCACTGTCGTTCGCTGCGGGCGGGTCCCCGGGGCACCCGCGCTTCGTGAGAGACCCGCTACGCCGTGCCACCCGCCGGGCTGAGCATGTGCTATTTACCCAGTGCAGCCCGCATGACCTGGCCTCCTAGAGGGGCAGCAGTCACTCCCCCTTCTGCCGTGTTTTCAACTATCACGGCAACCACCACGGTGGGATTTTCTGCCGGGGCGAAGCCGACGAACCAACCGTGCGGAGCCTCGCCTGGGCGGTTCTCGGCGGTTCCAGTCTTTCCAGCCACGTTTACCCCCGGGATCTTCGCGCCGAACGCAAATGCGCCGGGTCCCGAGACTGCGCCGACCAACATCGTCGTCAGGGTCTTCGCCGTGTTCGGCGAGATCACCTGGCCCTGCGGACCGGGCGCGATCTGACGGACGACGTGGCCGTCGGCGTCGCGGACCTCGGTCGCGTAGTGCGCGGTCGGCATGACCCCACCGTTGGCGATCGTGGCGTAGATGAGCGCCATTTGAAGGGGCGAGACAAGCAGCTCGCCTTGTCCGTAGGACGTGTCGGCAAGGAGCGTCGGCCGGTCGATCGAGCCCGAATCCGAAAGCTGTCCCTTCGCGGCGGGCAGATCCAGGTTGGGCGTCGAGCCGATCCCAAAGCGCTTGGCGTAATCGGTGAGCTTCGCGGCGCCTATCTGCAGACCGACCTGGGCGAAGTAGATGTTCTCCGAGAGACGGAAGCCGTCGGACATGTCGAAGAGGCCGTGCGCATGCGACGCCGAACGCACGAAATAATCGCCCCAAGATTTGTCGGCCTGGTAGGGGTCATCCACGCGCAGCTTCTTGGTCGGATCGAACCCGTTCTCAAGAGCGGCCGCGCCGGTCACGACCTTGAAGATCGAGCCCGGCGGATACAGACCCTGCGCCACGCGGTTCAGGAGCGCGTGATCCGGGCTGTGGCTCAGCTGGTCGAACGCGGCGTCCTGCTTGGATGGGTCGACGACCTGGTTCGCGTCATAGCTCGGGACGCTGACCGAGGCGAGTATCGCGCCGGTCCGCGGATCGAGGGCGACAATCGCGCCCTTGCGGCCGCCGAGCGCATCCGCCGCGGCCTTCTGGATCTTGAGGTCGATGCCCAGAAGCACCTGCCCGGCGGGGGCGCGATCGCCAAGGTAGCGCGCCTTCCAGATCGAGACCGGGTCGGCCGGATCCTGTCCGATGAGCGAGTCCGCGTAGGCAGCCTCCACGCCTGACAGGCCGAACTTGGGTGATGCGTAGCCGACCACCTGCGCGAGCGTCCGGTCTTTGTAGGAGCGTATGAAGCCGGCAGCGGCCTTTTCGCTCGTCGCGACCGGCGACCCGTTGCGATCGACGATCGCTCCCCGCGGCCGGTCGTTCGTCGCAGCGATGAGGCGCGGATTGAACGGATCGTTCGCGAGCTGATCTGAGGCGAGGACCGTCCAGTAAGC
Organism: Chloroflexota bacterium; assembly: GCA_005883775.1. Taxonomy (GTDB): domain Bacteria; phylum Chloroflexota; class Limnocylindria; order P2-11E; family P2-11E; genus 3-1-20CM-2-70-9. The sequence goes on from VBEU01000124.1 coordinate 8,060, forward strand.
CGCTCCGATCGACGTCACGAGGAACGCCAGGGCGAGCGTCAGCGTTAGCGATCGGATGTTCGCGCTGATCGGTGAGGTCATGAAGGTCCCCCACCCCTCATCCGCTCTGAGACCTGCGAGACGCGCATCAGGATCCCGACGAGCATCCAGTTGGTCACAAGCGACGAGCCGCCGTAGGCAACGAAGGGAAGCGTGATGCCGGTGAGCGGTAGAGGAACACGAGGTACAGGGCGAGCAATGCGATCGCGCCCGCGAGCCCGGCCTCCTCGGCGAACGCATCGAAGACGAAGTCGCTCCACACGATCGGTATGCGGTCGGGCATCCCGTTGCCGAGGCCAACGCCAATGAGACCGCCATTCGCGAGTGCGTACAGCCCCTGGACCAGCTGGTACCCGGTGCCGAAACGCAGGTCTTCATCGAACGGCCGAAGCCAGGTGTCGACGCGGGCCTGCACGTGTCCGAAGAGCTGATAGGCGACGATGCCGCCGAGGATCAGGAGCCCGAGTCCGATGATCGCGTAGAAGGCCTCCCCCGTCGCGAGAAAAAGCATTGCGAGAAAGATCCCGAAGAACAGCACCGTCGCACCCATGTCCTTCTCGAAGACCATCACGAGCATCGCGATGCCCCACATGGCGACGATGGGCACGAGATACGGAACAGGCGGCACCGGGAAGGGACCGATGCGGCGCTGGGCATGCGACAGGACCTCGCGATATTCCTCGAGGTACGCGGCGAAGAAGATCACGAGGAGGATCTTCACGGCTTCCCACGGCTCGATGCTCCCGGGCCCGACCTTGATCCAGATCCGCGCGCCGTTGATCTCGCGCCCGATCACCGGGAGGAGCGGGGCGATGAGTAGGAGGAGGCCGAGGAGCGCCCAGGTCCATTTGAAACGGGCTAGGGCCGTGAGATCGCGGGGCACGACGATCGTTGCGGCGAACGCGCCTGCGGCGATGATCGACCACGAGAGCTGCTGGAGGAGGAGATCCGAGGCGAGCCGCTGCACCAGAACGAGCCCGATGGCGGTCAACCCGGCGGCGATCGGCAGGAGGATCTGATCGCCGCGGAAGCGGATGCCAACGAGGAAGACGTGGAGAGACAGCATGAGCGCGAGGAAGACCGCCGGCACCACGACCGCCGTCGGCCTGAACGACGAGGTTTCCGTCGCGAGCACCGCTACGAAACCCGTGATCGCGAGCGTGGCGACCCAGATGAGCAGAGAGAGCTCGGTGAAGCGCCCTCGCCCGAGCGGAACGGCCGCCTGCGCATGTATCACTGCTCGAGCCTGAGCGCCACGCGACCGATCGCGAGCTCGTCGCCGTACTGCAGGCGTTCGCGCGACCGCACGACCTCGCCGTTCACGACCGTTCCATTCGTGCTACCGGCGTCCTCGACCCACCACTCGCCGTCGGCGAACTCCACGAGGGCGTGCTTCGCCGAGGCCGCCTCGTCGTTGATCACGATGTCGTTTCCCGCGTCGCGTCCCAGGCCGTTCACCGCGCGAAGCGGCAGGCGATCGCCGACGCGGAACGCGCCGCGGACCGTCCGCTGTACGACGAGATGCGCCAGGCCCGTCGGTCGGGCCGCGATGGTGTTTTCGGTCGCGAGCGCACGCTGGAGCGAGCTGAAGACGCGGATCAGGAAGAGGTACAGAAGGACCAGGAACAGGATCCGGACGCCCCAGAGAAGGACCGCGAACGTGATCTCCATCTAGTCGGTCGCGCGGAACTGAAGCTCGACACCGCCGATCGAAAGGCGATCTCCGTCGGCCAGCACGACCTCGGCGACACGCCGGCCGTTCACATACGTGCCGTTCGTGCTCTGAAGGTCGTACAGCGTGTATCGGCCCAGGCGGAGACGGATCTCGGCGTGCTTCCGCGAGACCCTGCGGTCGTCGAGCGTGATGTCGTTCTGCGGGTCGCGGCCGATCGCGAGCGGCTCGGACCCAAGGACGATGTCGCGACGGTCATCCCCTTCGCGCACCGTGATCGCGGCCTTGGGCGCTCCGCGCACGAGACCCGCATGTCGCCGGGCGGCAGCTCCTCGTCGCGCTCGATCTCGACCGTGGGAAATGCGAGGAGCGTGTAGTTGCGGTCCCGCGCGGCCCCGAGGACGGCCTCGGAGAGATCCTGCTCGAGGCTCCGCCGGTATTGCTCGAACTGCGTGAAGTCCGATGGCGAGAGCGAGACCACGTACGAGTTGGGAACGAAGGTCTTGCTCAGCGAGATGGTCTGGTGCGCTTCCATCGCGCGGATCACGCGCTTGGCGATCTGAACCGGCTGAAGCTTTGCCCCGAAAAGGCGGGCGCTCCAGCCCTCGATGACCCGGCTCGCAAACGCTTCAAGCCGTTCCACGCGTCTTTATGACCTCCGCGCCGAACAAGATGATGAGCGCTGTGACATAGATCCAGGTAAGAAGCCCCGCCGCGAACGCGAGCGGCCCGTAGGCCGCGAACAGCGCGAGCGCTCGGGTGAAGTAGCCGAACGCCAGCTTGGCGACCTCCCACAGCACGGCGGATACCAGGGCCGCTTCGGCCGCCGCACGCCGTGAAGGCCGGCGACGCGGGACGGAGCGATAGATAACGAAGAAGAAGACGAAGCCGACGACAAGGCCGGCGAGCGGCGACAGGAGGCGAACGCCGACCCACACCAGGGCGCCGAAACCGGCCCCAACGAGGGCATCGGAGACCGCCGCTGTGCCGAACGAGAGCGCGAACGAGACGAGGGCGAGCACCGCGAGAGCGCCCACAAATCCGGCGGCCGCGAGGTGTCCCCGAACGAAGCTCCGCCGGCCCTCCCGGCCGAGGATCGCAGCGAAGGCGCGATCGAGCGAACCGTGGATGGCCATCGTCGAAAAAACGGTGCCGATGACGCCGAGCGACAAGGAGAGCGCGCGGCCCTGGACCAGCTCGCGAGCGATCCGCGTTTCCTGCGACGTCGCGGATGGGTAGACGTCGCGAAGGATATCGACGAGATCGCGCTCGGCGCGGTCCGGCCCGTAGACGAACGCGAGCACACCCACGAGCAGCGCAAGCAGCGGGATGAGCGCAAAGAAGATCTGGTAGGCGACGGCGCCGGCGAGGAAGGGGCACTCGTCGGCGGCGAAGCTCACGATCAGCGCCCGGCCGCGCGCAACGACGCGGCCTAGGATGACCCCTCGCTCTTCGGCGCGCTCTGGTCCTTTGGCTTCGCCTTGGCGTCGGATTTCGCGTCCGACTTCGTTTCGGTCTTGCTCTCGGACTTGGTCTCGGCCTTCGTTTCGCTCTTCTCAGCGGGACGGCTATCCGTCTTGTACCAGCCCGATCCCTTGAAGACCACCGCCGAGGGAGCTATGAGGCGCCGCGGTCTCTTGCCGCAGTTCGGGCACTTCTCGATCGGGGGCTCCTTATACGACTGCACCTCTGAGAACGAGTGACCGCAGTGATCGCAGTGGTAGTCGTAGATCGGCATCGCTCGCCTATCATCGCAGCCGGTGGCGGCCGAGGTCATCCCCGCGAAGATCCGAGTCGCCTCCCGACGGCGCCGGATCTTTCTCGAGAATTTCGAGGCCTACCTGTTCCTAGCGCCGGCGTTAATCCTGATCGGTCTATTCCAGGTGGTACCGGGCATCGCCGCGTTCGTGATGAGCCTGACGAGGTGGGGAGTCATCTACGAGCGCTGGGCGTGGTTCGAGAATTACGCTGCGATCCTCGACCCGTCGGGCGCTCGCTTCGGCGAGTTCGTTAACGCCCTGGGGGTCACGGTCTGGTACGTCCTCCTGACGGTACCGATCGAGATGGCGATTGCGCTCATCGTCGCGTTCGTCCTCTATCAGGGAACCCGCGGGCGCGGCGCCTATCGGGTCGTGTACTTCATGCCGTATATCACGTCAGTGGTGGCGGCTGCCACGATCTTCGAGTGGATGTTCGACGCGAATTTCGGCTTTCTGAATTACGTCATCGGCCTTGTGGGCGTCGGCTCCCAGGCGTGGCTTCGCGAGCCTCGTGGCATCTTTCAGATGATCGGCTCCGCGTTCGGCGCGGGACTTCCCGACTCGTTCGCTGGTCCGAGCCTCTCGCTTGTGGCCGTGTCCATCTTCACCATCTGGCACTTCATCGGCTTTCAGACGGTGATCTTCCTCGCCGGCCTCACGAACATTTCGCGCGAGCTCTACGAGGCCGCACGCATCGACGGGGCCAGAGAGCGACAGATTCTCCGACGGATCACACTCCCGCTCCTCTCACCCACCCTCTTTTTCGTCGGAATCATCGCGACGGTCGGCGCGATGCGCTCCTTCTCCCAGATCTACGTGCTTACGAACGGCGGACCGCTGGATACCACGCGAACAGTCCCGCTCCTCATCTTCCACACGTTCTTCGAGCGCACCTCCGTGAACGGGATCGGGTTGGGTGCGGCGATGTCCTTCATCTTCGTCCTCATCATCATCGCGATCACGCTGTTCCAATTCCGCGTGCTCGGCCGGCGGGTGTTCTATGACTAGGACCTCGGCGGTTCCGACATCACGACCCCGGCCGCTCAACCTCGACAAGATCGGCCCGAGCCTCGCGAAGCACGCGCTGTTGATCCTCGGTGCAGCGGTGGCGGCGTTCCCCTTCTACTGGATGATCACGACGTCGTTCAAAGAGTTCGGCGAGGCGGCGAAGAGTCCGCCGGTGCTATGGCCCACCTCGTGGCATCTCGAGAACTGGGTCGAGGCCTGGCAATACCCGCACACGCTCTGGGCGAACGCATTCGCGAACACGATCTTCATCGCTTCCATGACGACGCTGGGCGAGCTCACGACCTCGGTTCTCGCCGGCTACGCGTTTGCGCGCATGCGCTTCCGTGGGAGAGGCGTCCTCTTCGCGCTGCTACTTGCGACGCTCTTCATCCCGACGGAGGCGACAATCATTCCGAGCTTCGTGCTCATGAGCCGCCGGTATCTCGGGTGGTACGACACGTACACGGCGCAGATCGTCCCGTTCCTCGTGAGCATCTTTTCGATCTTTCTGCTGCGTCAGTTCTTTCTAGGCCTGCCCCAAGAGCTCCACGACGCAGCGCGGATCGACGGCGCGGGCCACCTCCGTTTTCTCTGGTCCATCGGCCTGCCGCTGGTGCGACCCGCCCTCGTCACTGTTTCACTGCTCACATTCCTCAACGCGTGGAACGCGTTCCTTTGGCCGCTGATCATCACGTCGCGGCCCGAGATTCGGCCCATCCAGGTCATGCTGGTCCAGTTCACGACCGAGGGAGGCTCGCGATACCATCTGCTCATGGCGGGCGCGGCGTTCGTGATCCTGCCGACGCTCGTCGTTTACCTCATCGCGCAGCGCTATTTCATCGAAGGTATCGCGCGAACCGGGATCCGCGGCTAGACCGCGAAGGAGAACAGGGAGGATGGGGACCATGCGCAGGGTTCTGCTCGTCACCGCGATCGCCGCGATCCTCGTGGGCGCGTGCGGGCCCGGACCGCAGACCGCCCCGGCCGCCAGTACAGACGCGGATATCTCGCTCACCGCTCCGGTCGAGATCACGCTCTGGCACAACCAGACGGGCGTCCTCGCGAAAGCCTTCAACGACTTGGTCGTCGAGTTCAACGCCACGAACGGAAAGGGCATCACGGTGAAGGCGGAGGACCAGTCGAGCGGGAACTCGTACACCGGCATCTATCAGAAGATGCTCGGTGCGATTCAAGCCGGAGCGACGCCGGAGATGGTGGTCGCCGTCGAGAACCAGGTCGCCGACTATGCGAAGGCTGGCGTAATCGTCGAGCTCGATCCATACATCAACTCCCCGAAGAACGGCCTGAGCAAGGAAAGCCTTGCCGATATTTACAAGCCGTATCTCGAGTCGGGCAAATATCCGCAGTACGGCAACAAGAGTCTCTCGTTCCCGTTCGTCAAGAGCCTCGAGGTGCTCTACCGCAACGACGACCTCGCGAAGGAGCTCGGGTTCACTGCGCCGCCGAAGACCTGGGATGAGTTCGAGAAGCAGGCGAAGGCCGCACTCAAGACCGACGCGACCGGCAAGGCCACGCGCTGGGGGGTGTCCATTTTCAGTATCGACACCTGGCTGGGGCAGGTAATGAATCGGGGCGGCAGCATCGTCAAGGCCGACTTGAGCTCGGTCGGATTCGACGGCAAAGAGGGGCTCGCCAGCCTTCAGCTGCTGGAGCGATGCGTGAATGAGGGGTGGTGCTACATACCGAAAGGGTTCGATTGGCAGGACCGCTTCGCAAGCCCCTCAACTGGAGTGTCGTGCCGTGGCCCGACGCGGGCGCTGCGGCGAAACAGATCCAGTTTGGCGGCGTGGTCGCGATCACGAAGACGACTCCTGAGAAACAGCTCGCATCCTGGGAATTTCTGAAGTGGTTTAGCGACAGCAAGCAGACAGCTCGATGGGCGGCGGCGTCCGGTTACATGCCGCTCCGCGCTTCGGCTGCCAACGACCAGGCGCTGAAGGACTATTGGGCTAAGCGGCCCCAGAGCAAACAGGCCTTCGACCTCATCCCGGGGAGCGTCGCCGGTCCGAGCATCCGTGGATATCAAGAGATCCGCGACTCGATCTCCGAGATGGAGACGAAGATCACAACCAAGAAGGCGAAAGCCGAAGAAGCTCTGGCGGCGGCGGCGGCCAGGGCGAACACAGCGCTCAAGGACAATAAGTAGCACTCGATCGAGCTGACTGACTTTCCACGGAGCGGCGGGGAAACCCGCCGCTCTTTTGGAACGAGGTCGAGCCTTCTCGTCAGGTTACGATCTGCTGCTTCGTCATGTACATCCAAAAGACCTCATCGAGGGACGGCCATTTGATGAGGGCAGCGATTCTTGCGACTCTTGTGCTCCTCACCGCCGCATGTACGGAAGCAGCTCCCGGGCCGCCGCGTCAGTCCACGGAGGCGGACATAACACTCTCCGGCCCGGTGAGCATCACCCTGTGGCACGCACTTAGCGGGCCTCAGCAGGCCGTCCTCGATGCCATGGTCGGGACGTTCAACGAGACGAACGGGAAGGGCATCACCGTGACGGCGCAATACCAGGGCAACTACACACAGCTGTACGGGAGGACTCTCGCCGCGATACAGGCGGGTACCCTCCCCGACCTTGGACACGCCTACGACAGCCACGTCGCTGATTTCGCGAAAACCGGCGTCGTCGTCGACCTCGGTCCGTACAAGGACAGCCCAAAGAACGGCCTAACCAGGCAAAGCCAGGACGACATCTACAGGAGCTACTACGAGGCGAACACCTTTCCGCAATTCGGCAACAAGCTGCTCTCCTGGCCGTTCACGAAGTCCGTCGCAGTCATGTATGTAAACGAGGACGTGCTCAATGAGATCGGGAGGCCGGTCCCGAGGACGTGGGTCGAGTTCGAAGCGACGGCGAAGGCGGCGACGAAGAAGGATTCGTCGGGTAAGACAACCCGCTACGGTTTCGGCTTCAACTCTGACGCCGCCTATTTCGACGCGCAGATTGTGGCGCGCGGCGGCAAGCTGATGGCGGCCGACAACAAGACGGTCGCCTGGGACGGGCCGGAGGGCCTCGGAGTCCTCCAGATGTACGACCGGATGAGCAAAGACGGCACCGCATACAGCCCGAAGGGAAACGACTGGGAGACGGACCTTGCGTCGGGCAAGCTGGCCTTCTACTTCTCCTCGACTTCCTTGCTGCCGTTCGCCAAGGACCTCGCGGACAGGACCGGTGCCAAATGGAGCATCGCGAACCTACCGCAGGCTGACCCAGCGAGCGCGAAGACTGTGCAGTTCGGCGCGAACGTCGCGATCTTCAAGAGCACGACGGAGCGGCAGCTTGCGTCGTGGCTTTTCATCAAGTGGCTGAGCGACACCGATCAGACCGCGCGACTCGCGGCAACCTCGTACTTCATGCCGGTGCGCGCGAGCGCCGCGGACTCGCAAGTCCTGAAGGATTACTGGGCCAAGGTCCCGCAGGGAAAACAGAGCTTCGACCTCATCAAGCTCAGCTCTCCCGAGTCGAACGTCCGCGGGCAGCAGGAGGTCCGCGACGTGGTCATCTTCAACATGGTGGGCGACGTCATCGTCGGTCGGTCCGCGCCCGAGGCCGCGATCGCTGCGGCGGCGACCAAGGCCAATCAAATCCTCAAGGACGCCCAGTAGCCGCTCGAATGAATAGCTCAAAGGCGCCGGGGCCTGTCACGCTCGGCGCTTTTTCAGTTCCGCTTCCAGCAGGCGAACCCGTCCCTCGCGCTCTTGAAGCTTCGCCTTCTCCTTGTCGACGACGTCCGTCGGCGCTTTGTCGGCGAAGCCCGGTTTTGCAAGAAGATCGCGCGAGCGCTTAAGCATTTGCCGCGCTTCATCGAGGTCGCGTTCTAACCTCGCGCGTTCTTCCGCCTCGTCCCGCTCGGCGACGAGGCGGATCTCGATCGCGCGCACCACGGTCGCGGTGCCTTCGCCTTTCCCGAGCGTCACCTCGCTATGTGTGAGCTCGGCGATCTGCGCTAGTAGATCGCGCACCGCCGCGGTCTCGCCGGCGAGAGAGACCTTCACGCGCGCGGACGGATCGACCCCGCCTTCCTGGCGCACGTTGCGGATCGCGCGCACCACGTCGATGAATGCCCCGAAGCGCTCCTCGAGGGCGAGGTCGCGCTCGCCCGGTTTCGGCCATCGCGAAACCACGAGCGAGGGCGCCTCATCGGTCTTCCCGGCCCGCTTCCATAGCTGCACGGCGATCGTCTCGGTGATGAAGGGCATCGATGGGTGGAGGAGCCGGAGGACGCGGTCGAGTACGTACGCGAGCGTGCGGACCGTCTCCGCCGCATCCGCACCGCGAAGCGATGGTTTTGCAAGCTCGACGTAAATGTCGGCAAGCTCTCCCCAGATGAAAGCCTCGAGCGCGACGAGGTACTCGCCGAAGAGATACCCGTCGACGAGGCGCGTCGCCTCCGCCACCGCCGCGTCCGTGCGCGAGAGGATCCAACGGGCGGCCTCGCCCTTCGCATCGGGCCGCCGATCGGCCTTGTGGCCTTTGAAGGCCTCGGGGTGTTCGTCCACCTGCTTCAGCACAAAGCGGCTGATGTTCCAGAGCTTGTTCGCGAAGTTCCGCGCGTGGTCGAGCTTGTTCTGGGAAAGCTGCGAGTCCGCGCCCATCGCGATGCCGTGCACCAGCGCATAGCGGAGCGCGTCCGCTCCGTACTCCTCGATGAAATCGAGCGGGCTCACCACGTTGCCGAGCGACTTGCTCATCTTGACGGTGCCCACGCGCACGAGACCGTGGAGATAGACGGTGTCGAAGGGGATCTCTCCCATGTGCTCGAGGCCGAGCATGATCATCCGCGCGACCCAGAAAAACAGGATGTCGTAGCCCGTCTCGAGGACCGAGCCGGGGTAGTAGCGCTTCAGGTCGGGCGTCTTGTCCGGCCACCCGAGCGTGCTGAACGGCCACAGCCCCGATGAGAACCACGTGTCCAGCACGTCGGGGTCCTGATAGATGTCGTCGCTGCGGCAGCGCGTGCACCGCGTCGGATCCGGCGCGTCCTCGTCGGGCACTATGACGTTGTCGCAGTCGCGGCAGTACCAGACCGGAATGGAGTGTCCCCACCAGATCTGGCGCGACACCGGCCAGTCGCGGATGTTCTCCATCCAGTTGAAGTAGACCTTCTCCTGGTATTTCGGAAGGATTGTGATGCGGCCGTCGCGCACCGCCTCGATCGCTGGCGGCGCGAGCCGGTCCATGCGCGCCCACCACTGCTTCAGCACGAGCGGCTCGTCCACCGTGCCGCAACGGTCGTGCACCGCGACCGCGTGGGCGATTGGCTCTTCTTTCACGAGAAGATTCTTCTTGCGGAGGAGGTCGACCATCATCTTCCGGCCGGCCTCGCGATCGGGGCCAGCGAGCGGTCCGGCGGCCGGCGTCATCATCCCGCGCTTGTCGATCACCGAGAGCACCGGCAGGCCGTGGCGCTGGCCGATCTCGAAGTCGGTCTGGTCGTGCCCGGGCGTGATCTTTAGCGCGCCGGTACCGAAGGTCGGGTCGACCGCTTCGTCAGCGATGATCTTGATTCGTCGCTCCACGGCAGGGACGAGCACTTCTCTGCCGACGAGCGCCTTCCAACGCTCGTCATCGGGGTGGACCGCGATCGCGACGTCGGCCACGATCGTCTCCGGTCGCGTCGTCGCCACGACCACATCCGGTGTGCCTCTCGGCATCGGGTCCGCCCACGGGTAGCGCACGTAATAGAGCGTGTCCGTCCGCGTGATGTGCTTCACCTCGAGGTCGGAATACGTCGTCTGATCCCGGAGGCACCAGTGCACGATCCGATCGCCTCTGTAGAGATGACCCTTCTTGTGAAGCCGGATGAAATGCGTGCGCACGGCACGCTGCTTCGACGGCTCCATCGTGAAATTGGGCCGCGACCAATCGAGCGAGCATCCGAGCATGCGGAGCTGCTTCTCGATGCGCGGCCGGTAATGGTCCATCCATTTCCACATCTCTTCGAGGAACTTCTCGCGGCCGAGCTGCTGCCGCGTGATGCCCTCCTTGGCGAGCTCGTTCTCCACCACGACCTGGGCGATGATCCCGGCGTGGTCGGTCCCCGGCATCCAGAGCGTCGGCTCACCCTGCATGCGGTGGTACCGCGCCATGAGGTCCTCGTAGCCACCGAAGCCCAGAGCGTGACCCAGATGCAGGTCGCCGGTGATGTTCGGGAGGGGCAGCATCATGACGAACGGTTTCTTGCGGTTCTTCTCGTCAGGCGTGAAGAAGCCGCTCTCCTCCCACCACCCGTAGAGGTCGGCCTCGACAGCGGCCGGACGGAAGTTTTTTTCCGCGAGGTCGAGTGCTGACGCGGGCGGTCCCGGCATCGTCGTCGCCACTGGTCGTTCCCCTTTCGCCAAAACAAAAACGCCGCCTCGTCCAAGGACGAGCGGCGTCGTGGTACCACCCTGGCTTCGCACGGAGACCGTGCCTCAAACCGCTCTAACGGGCGGACCCGATCCGGCTCGCGGGCGACCTTCCGAACCTCTCGCGCGGCACCCTTTCACCAGTGAGGCGCCTTCTCTATCGGTGTGAGGCCCGTACTCCTCCCGGTCGCGGCCGGTAGCTGAACAGGATAACGAAGATCGCGAGCAACACGACGGCTGTCGTGAGAGCGACGAGGGTCGCGGCCTGCTGCGCCTGCTGAGTCGATGCCTTCGCGGCGGCGGCGCCCTCCGCGGTAAGGGGCGCGGCCTGGTAGCCGGCGACCGCCGGCGCGACCGAGGCAGCCGGAGTTGCCGTGAAGGCATCGGACCGCCCGAAGCTGTTCGGCGCGGCGAGCGTCATGCCGATCGCCGCAAAGACGATGGACAAGGCAAAGCCCACGCGGAGCAAGAGGTTCCCCATAGGGAGATTGTGGGTGCAGGACCGATGCCGTGCTTTGGCGAGCGAGCGAGGGCTAGGCCGGGGTGCGCTTCCGCATGAGCTGTTTCTGCCGATACATCGCTCGATCGGCCGCTTCCACGAGGGCGTCAACGGTCGCTTCCCCGCTCGCGTCGGCCACTCCCCAGGCGATCGTTGGCAGCCGGTGGCCGACGCCGTGGGTGTTGTTCGCTATCCGCTCGGCGAGCCGGCGGACGATCCGCTCGGCCGTGAGGATCGGCGCGCCCACAAAGAGGATCGCGAACTCGTCGCCGCCGATCCGCGCGACGAGGTCGCCGTCACGAATCCCGGCCTGCAGGATCGCCCCGACCCGCACCAGCGCTTCGTCGCCGGCCGCGTGGCCAAAGCTGTCGTTCAACGCTTTGAGCCCGTTCGCGTCGACGATCGCGACCGAGAGCGGGGCCTCGTCGCGGCCGGCGAGCTCGCGCTCGAGGCGCTGGAAGAAGCTGCGCCGGTTCGGGAGACCGGTCAGCGGATCGGTGGCCGCCGCTGTCTTCGCCGCCTGGTGCAGCTTCGCGACCCGCACCGCCGCCGCGACCTGGTGCGATACCGCCGTCAGCAGATCCTCGTCCTCGCGGCCGAAGGCGGAGAGGCGCGTGCTCTCGACGCCGAGCGCACCGATCCGCTCGTCGCCGAGCTGGAGCGGAACGCAGAGCACCGAGCGGATCTCGCTCGGCCCGTAGAACCGCGGGTCGAGGCGGCCGTCCGCGACGTTCTGCAGCTCGCCGCGCTCGACGACCCACCAGCTGATGCCCTGACCCCGTGGGAGGCGTTGCCCGACGTACGACCCCGAGGGCCCGACCGCGGCCCGGATCACGAGATGCTCGCCCGCATCGTCGAGCGTGAGCAGGAAGCCGTTTTCGTAGTCCATCGCGTCGCAGATGATCCGGAGGAGCCGCTCGGCGAGCTCGTCTATGTCGAGCACGGCGCTGATCTCCGAAGCGAGCCGCTGGAGGATCGCGAGCTGCCGTCCGTGGGTCTGCGCGCTCGCGGCGAACTGCTCGAGGAGCACGCCCGGTCCGGGCACGTCCTCGATGTCTTCGTGAAGGATCCCGGCGATACGGCGGAGCTGCGCCGCACCCTGCGCGCGGTCACGCTCGATGAGCCGCAAGAACGCGTCGACTACGGCGGGATGGAATTGGGTCCCGCGGCAGCGGAGCAGCTCGGCGCACGCGTACTCGACCGTCTGCGCCGGCTTGTACGCACGCCGGCTGACGATGACCTCGAACGCATCCGCGGCCGCCACGACGTATGCCTCGATCGGCACGAGATCGCCGCCCAGCTCGTCCGGATAGCCGGCTCCGTCGTAGCGCTCGTGATGGCTTCGAACGATCGGCACGAGATCACGGAGCGGCTCGACCGCGTTCACGATGGACGCGCCGAGGATCGAGTGGCTGCGCATGATCACCCATTCGTCGGGCGAGAGCGCGCCGGGTTTGTTGAGGATCGCGTCGGGCACGCCGATCTTTCCGATGTCGTGCAGGAGCGCGCCAAGCTGTATGCGGCGAGCCTGGTCCGCGCTGAGCTCCATCTCCTCGGCGATCCCGCGAGAAAGCGCGGCGACCCGCGCCGAGTGGCTGCGCGTGTACGGGTCGCGGGCGTCGACCGCCGCGGCGAGGGCGCGCACCGACGCGAGGTAGAGCTCGCGCATTCGTGCGAGAGCGCCGGCGTTCTCGAATGCGGTCGCGACGAGGTTCGCGAGGGTTTGCAGGACGGCGACGTCCTCGTCGTCCAGCACGTTCGGCGCCTCGGTCCCGCACGCGAGCACGCCCACGAGCTTTCCGCGGCTCTTCATCGGCAAGTGGACTTCGTTCTCCGTGCGGAAGGGCTCGCCCGAGAGAACGACCTGGCTCGTCGGACCCGATCCCGTCGACGCGCGCGTCTCGCCCGCGGTTGCCTCGCCGCCACGCGCTTCGATCACGAACTCGAGCTCGTTGCTGCGCTCGTCGTAGCGCGCGATCGAGAACGAAGCGCCGAAAGCCGTCCGATCCGTCGTTCGCGCTCGCGGCGCTCGTTCGCGGCGCGAAGCGCGCTCGCGGCCAGGTCCGCGAAGGCCAGCAGCTCCTGCCGCTCGATGGCGTCGAAGGACCGGTACGGGTCGGTCGTGCCCACGGTCAAGGCGGCGCGGATCACTCCGTCGAGGATGATCGGTGCGACCATCGTCGCGTGTACGCCCACGTCGCGCGCGAGCATGCTGATCGGCCGGTCCAGTTCGATGCCGCTGTCGCTCGCGTAGTCGCGCATGAGGACCAGCTCGCGCGCGGCGACCACCTGCCGGAGCAACGGTCCGTGCGATATCCACCCATGGCTGCGCGCTGGAGCCGCCTTTCCGAGAGCGGCCATCGACCGGACGAGATCGCCCTTGACCTCGCTGATGATCACCCACTCCAGGTTGAACACCGCCTGCATCGCCTGGGCGATCCGATCGATGACGTCCTCGGGCATGGCGCCGGACAGCTCACGCGACAGCGTCTCAAGACGCCGGCCCTGCTCGATGATCCGGGCATTGCGGAGTGCGATCGAGGCGTGGGAGGCGAGGCCTTCGAGGGCGGCCCGGTCGTCGGCGTCGAATGGACGCGGCTCGAGGCGGCCGACGGTGATGGTCGCCGCGAACTCGCCGTGCAGGAAGATCGGAACCCCGATCAGCGCCCGCACTCCGACATCGCGGACGGCCGGAACGGCTGTCGGATCGGCCGAGTAATCGTCGACCATGACGGTCGCGCGGGTCCGCAGGACCGCGCCGACGATGCCCGCCTCAGAAGGCGCGTGCACGCCGACGACCTGCTCGCCGGTGCCGGCGCCGGCCGCGATGTAGAACTCGTCCCCGCGGCGAACGTTGATGGTGGCGTGGTGCGCGTTGGCGAGGAGGAGCGCGCTCCGCGCGATCGTGCGGAAGAGGGCCATCGGCTCGGTCTCGGACGCGATCTCGGTGGCAAGATGCTCGAGGCTCTTGCCGAGGCGAAGCGCTTTCTCGGCGCGCGCCTGCTCCGCACGGTAGCTATCGACCGTGGCCGACAGGATCAGCAC
>VBEU01000125.1 GCA_005883775.1 Chloroflexota bacterium
CATGCGCGCGTTCACGTTGGACTCGACGACGTCGCGCCTCCAACGATCCAGCGAGAGCGCGAGGTCCACGAGCTCGCGCTGGCCCACGGCCTTCGCGAGAGTGGCCGATTCGAGCGCTCGATCGGGCCGCAGCGCGTGCTCCGCGCCGTGCGTGGCGACAGCGGCATCCCGCGCAAGCTCGCTCCAGCCGACGAGGCGCGATTGGATGGCGTCATTGCGCTTCTGCGGATCGCGCTCCGCCTCCGCAAGATCGACCGCCCACGCGAAACGATCCGTGAGACCGCTGCCCACGAGCTTGTAGAACTCCGCTTCAAGGGCCCGCCGCGCCTTTCGCGCGGCCTCATCGCTCGCGAGGGCGATCGCGACGCCGGGCCGGCCCGCTCCCGCGGGAGCGTGACGCCGCGCATCGGCGCCGAAGCGCTTGGCGAGCCCGTCGGCGATGTCGGGGGTCGGCACGAGCCGCATCGGCAGGGGCACGAGGCGGGACCGGATCGTCTCGAGAAGGCGCGCTGGGGTAGGGGTGAGCAGGAGCAGGACGGCGTGGATCGGCGGCTCTTCGAGCGTCTTGAGGAGGGCGACCTCGGCATGCTCGGAGAGATCCGCCGCGTCGTCGATGATGACCACCCGCCAGCTGCCCTCGAGGGGACGGAGCGCCAGGTCTTGCTGCATCTCGCGGATCTGCTCGATCGCGATCAGCTTTTTGTCGGAGTCCTTCTCGAGGTCGATCAGCCGCGTGACCACCCGAACGTCGGGATGCGTGAGGTGCTCGACTTTTCGGCAGGCGAGGCAAGTCCCGCAGCCGCCGGCGACGCGTGGCTCGCTGGTGCAGAAGAGCGTCTGCGCCAGCCGGATCGCCACCGTTCGTTTGCCGATCGACCGCGGGCCGCTGAGCTCGTACGCATGGGCCACGTCGCCGTCGAGCGCTTTCTCGCCCAGACGAGCGAGCAGGCGACGCTGCCCGATCACATCACGCACTCGGGTGCGCTGGATTCTAGTTGGCTAGCAGCAGGGCGCCTCGTCGGGCGGGCAGCAGTCCGGCGCGGGGCAGCAGGGAGCAGGGCAACAGGGCTCGTTCATGAGGTGGCCTCCTTTCGTGCGCGGATGTAGGCGCTCGCGATCGCGCCGTCGACGCCTTCGAGGCGCGTCTCGCGCGTGATCTCGACGTCGACATCGCTGAACCCAACGTCGCGGAGCGCTTCGGCGTACTCGCCGATCGAGATCGTCCCCGCGACGCACCCGGCCCACTGGTCAAGCGAGCGCTTCACCTCGGCCGGGAGCTCCGCGAGAGCGACCATATCCGCCACAGCGAACCGGCCTCCGGGTGCGAGCACGCGGTGCGCCTCGCGGAGAACGGCGCGCTTGTCCGCGGCGAGGTTGATCACGCAGTTGGAGATCACGACGTCGACGCTCGCATCTGGCAGCGGGATCTGTTCGATCGTTCCTTTGAGAAAGGTCGCGTTGGTCACGGCGGCCTTGGTCTGGTTCCCGCGGGCCACCGCGAGCATCTCGTCGGTCATGTCGACTCCGTAGGCGTGCCCGTCAGGCGCAACCCGCTTAGCGGAGAGGAGCACATCGAGCCCGGCGCCGCTGCCGAGATCCAGCACGCGTTCGCCGGGGCGGAGGTCGGCGAGGAGCGCCGGATTCCCGCAGCCGAGGCTCGCCGTCGGGTCGATGCCGACCGATGCGAGCTCAGCGGCCGAGTATGTTGCGCCGCACGCGTCGTCTTCGCAGCACGCGCCGCTCGACGCACGCACGGTCACGCGGAGCTCGTCGCCCTCGTCCTGAAGGCTCCAGTCCGCGGTGCCGCAACAGCCCCGCTCAGCGGCGACAAGCCGCGCGAGCTCAGCGCGCGTCTCGGGCGATGCGCGGTAGGTGGACGTCACCGATCCGCCGGCTTCGTCCCGGCCGATCAGGGCTAGCCCGTCGATCGCCTTCCACTCCGCGACCCGCGTTGTAAGGTCGGCCGTGCTGAGGTTGCACGCGAGACCCAGTCGCCCGGTGACACCCGGCGACGCCATCTGCAGCGCCTTTGCAGCGTACCGCTCTCGAACGGCTTCCTGAATGTCACTCACACCGGCACCTCCGACGCATCGATGAGCGTCGATGCGACGCTAGCTAATCCATTGACGTTCGTCAATGGGTCTGCGAGACTCGATCCCGTGGAAAAGCTCATGGTGCTCCCCGAGCGCGAGCGGGGCGTGTGCTGCCCGCCGACGCTGAAGGCGCGCCCGGAGAAGATCGAACAGACGACCGAGATCCTGAAGGCCCTCGCGGACCCAACGCGGCTCCAGATGGCGCTGAGCCTCCGCGATGCCAAGGAGCCGGTCTGCATCTGCGACTTCACGGCGACGTTCGACATCTCGCAGCCGACCGTTTCGCATCACATGGCCAAGCTTCGCGAGGCCGGGCTCGTGGACGTGACCAAGCGCGGGATCTGGTCGTTCTATCGCCTGGCACCGGATCTTCCTCCCGCGACACGGCGGATCCTGGACGCTATCGGCTAGCGGCCTGCTCGCGCGCCGCTTCGTACGCGCGTTCGGTCCGCTCGGCGACGAGGTCCCAGGTCCACCGCTCCTGCAGCCGGAAACGGCCGGACTCGCCCATGCGGCGAGCACGGGTCGTGTCGCCGAGCAGGGTGAGGATCGCGCGGGCGATCGCGTCCGGCTCCTGCGCGACGACCAGGCCGTCGATCCCATCGCGCACCACCTCGCGGACCGGCGGGATGTCGCCGGCGATCACCGGCCGCCACGCGTACCAGGCCTCGAGGTAGGTGTGTCCGAAGGTCTCGTGCACCGAGGGCATGGCGAAGATCGTGGCGCGGGCATATGCCTCGGCCTTGTCCGCCTCGCTCACGATTCCGCGGTCGACCCAGCGCTCGTCCTTGAAACGTCGCTCGAAGCGCGCGGTCCAGGCGTTCTGACCGATCGCCACGAACCGCGCCTCCGGACGTGACCGCCACACGATCTTCGCGGCGTCGCGCAGCGCGTGATACCCCTTGTACCGTTCCTTGCGTCCGACGAAGAGCACCGTCGCCGGATCCATCGGCACCTCGGGGAGCCAATCGATGATCGGACCGACGCCGGTGACGTGGACGTGGCGGACGCGCCGCGAGGCGTACCACTCCGATTCCCATTTCGTGAGCGCGATGACCGCGTCGTCGCGCCGGTAGCGCGCGACATCCGCAGGGGACGTCCCGGAGAACCGCTGACCGGGATGCACGAGCGGCGTCTCGACGAAGGCCGCCCCAGCGGTGCGCGCCGCTCGCTCGAGCGGCCCGGACCACTCGCGCGCGATCGAATGGACGACCTGCGCCCCGGAGAGGGCGTGCTCCAGGTCGGTGCCACTCACGAGCGACGTGGGAAGGGTCCCGTCCAGTGCAGCGCCGAGCCTCCCGCCGCGAACCGGCAGGAAGAGGAAGCGCACGCCCTCGTGTCGGAGCTCGACAGGCCCCGGCGGGGCCACGTACACGTCGAGGGGAATACCCGGCCTCCGCCACGCCGGTCGAAGACCCACGAGGGTCACGTCGTGATGGCGTTTCGCCAGCGCTCGCGCCAGCGCGCGCGCCTGCGCCTCGGAGCCTCCGACCGTCGATAGGAGCTTCTTCGCGATAACGACGCGCATGGCGTCGCGAAATCTAGGCGAGCGCCTCGCCGACGTCAGCGTTGGCGTGAGCGAGCGCTCGGGCGTACGCCTCCTCCACGCGGTCGATCACGCGGTCCCAGTCCCATTTCTGCGCGAGCTTGGCCGATCCGGCTCGGCCCATCGTTGAGCGGAGTGCCGGATCGTCGAGGAGCCGCTGGATCGCCGCCGCGACGTCGTCGGCGCGCTGGCGGACGCAGAAGCCGTCGACACCGTGGGCGATGACTTCGCGGAGCGGCGGGATGTCGCCACCGACGACCGGACGCTCGTGTAGCCATGCCTCGAGATACCCGATGCCGAAGGTCTCGTGCAACGAGGGCATCGCGAACACGTCGCAGGCGTCGAGCGCGGCGGATTTTTCCGTCCCGCTCGCACGCTCGATGTCGACGATGCGCTCGTCGGCGTAGCGGGCGAACTCGTCGAAGAAGCTCGAGTAAAACCCGGGGATACCGATGAAGACGAAACGCGTGTCGGGATGCCGCCGCCACACCAGCTCGGCGGCGTCGAGGAGATGGATGTATCCCTTGTACCGTTCCTTGCGGCCGATGTAGAGGACGAGGGGAGCGTCGGGCGGGATACCGTGCGCGGCTCGGAACGCGAGCCCATCGCGTGAACGCACCGCGTTCGGCCCCATGCCGGTCGTGACGATCCGCGCGTCCTCGATCCCTTCGCTCGCGAACCATCCCTTTTCCCAGTCGGTCATCGTGGTGATCGCGTCGGCGCGGCGATAGCGCGCGAAGTCGCTCGGCGTGTCGCCGCCGTGGAACTGCCCGCGGTGGGCGAGCGGCGTCAGCACGATCGGTGTCCCGAGTGTTTCGCCGACTTCAAGGGAGCTGTCGAGGTACTCGCGGCCGATGTTGTGGATCAGGTCGCGATCCTCGGCGTACCACTCGAGCACGTCGGTGCGCATGAGGTCGACCAGCGTCGAGGCATCCGCGACGACCCCGAGAAAACCGCCGCGCGGCTTTACCTGCACCACCTCCACGCCTTCGCTCATGAAGACGCGTCGATCGTCGAATGCCTGCCCGCAGACCACGCGGACGTCGTGGCCACGGGCCGCAAGTCGCGTCGCGAATTGGTACGCGAGGCTTTCCGACCCGCCGACGCGCGCGTACGCGCGCTTTGTGAAAAGGAGCTTCATCGTCGCGCCGTCAGAGGCAAGCCGCGTGCTAGGACGCGACGGCGCTTTCGTCCAGACCGATGAACTTCGACCACGTTCGTTCCCCCGCGCGCACATAGGAGGCGTACAGGTACTGCGGCGTCGCCGGCGGTCGTACGGGCAGCCGGAGCAGCGTCATCCGCGACTCCGCGAGCGTGCGCCCGCCCTTTCGGTGATTGCAGGACTTGCAGGCGGCCACGACGTTTTCCCAAATGTGCTGACCGCCCCGGTGACGAGGGATCACGTGGTCGAGCGTCAGGTCGTGGCCACGCCGGCCGCAGTACTGGCAGGTGTGGTCGTCGCGGACCAGGACTTCCTTGCGCGTCATCTTCACGACCGGCCGCGGACGCTTCACGTGGTAGGCGAGACGGATGACCGACGGCGACGGAAAGGAGAGCCGCTCGCTTGTGATGAGGTGCCCGTTCTGCTCTACCACGCTCGCCTTCTCCTTGGAAAGGAGGACCACCGCGCGGCGCACGTTGCACACGTTCAGCGGCTGAAAGTCGAGGTTTAAGACCAGCACATTCGCGTCGACTACGCCCATGTTCAGATTCTAGGGTCAGCGCGGTACGATTGACGTTCCGATGGCCTCTCAGTCGACTCCCGACAAGAACGGCTCCAAGAGCACCTGGACCCTGAAAACAGGGCTCGCCCAGATGCTCAAGGGCGGCGTGATCATGGATGTTGTCACCGCAGAACACGCCAAGATCGCGGAGGAAGCGGGTGCGGTCGCGGTCATGGCGCTCGAGCGCGTTCCCGCGGACATCCGCGCAGCCGGTGGTGTCGCCCGGATGAGCGATCCCGAGATGATCCACTCGATCATGGAGGCGGTCACGATCCCGGTCATGGCGAAGGCACGCATCGGCCACTTCGTCGAAGCGCAGGTCCTCGAGGCGATCGGCGTCGATTACGTCGACGAGAGCGAGGTCCTGACTCCGGCGGACTTGAAATATCACATCGACAAGCACGCCTTCAAAGTGCCCTTCGTCTGCGGCGCGCGCGATCTCGGTGAGGCGCTGCGTCGCATCAACGAGGGCGCCGCGATGATCCGCAGCAAAGGCGAGGCGGGCACCGGCAACATCGTCGAAGCGGTCACGCACATCCGGGCGATCACCGACGCGATCATCGAGCTCAGCGAAATGGGGCCCGACGCACAGGAGAAGAGGGCGACCGACTACCGAGTGCCGGTCGAGCTCGTGCGCCAGGTCGCGAAGGACGCCAAGCTTCCGGTCGTGCTGTTCTGTGCCGGCGGCATCGCCACGCCCGCCGACGCGGCTCTCATGATGCAGCTCGGCGCTGAAGGAAACTTCGTCGGGTCCGGCATCTTCAAGTCCGCCGACCCGGCGCGTCGAGCGAAGGCGATCGTCGAAGCGACCACGCACTTTCGCGACGCCAAGCTCGTCGCCGAGGTTTCGCGCGGACTCGGCGAGGCGATGCGCGGTCTTTCGCTCGAGTCGATCCCGGCGCAAGAACGACTTGCAGTCCGCGGTTGGTAATCGCCGCCCGCTGACCGCGCGCGCCGGCGTCCTGGGTCTGCAGGGTGATTTCGCGGAGCATCTCGCTACGCTCGATCGGCTCGGCATCGAAGGCGTCGATGTGCGTAGGCCCGAGCAGCTCGACGAGATCGATGCGCTGATCATCCCGGGTGGCGAGAGCACGACCATCGGAAAGCTCGCGAGCCAGTACGGCATCATCGACAAGCTCAAGGACCGCGTCGCCGAAGGCATGCCCGTCTGGGGGACATGCGCGGGCGCGATCTTCATCGCCAAAGAGGTCCCGGGCCATCCCCATCCCCTCGCGTCGCTCATGGACATGACCGTGGAACGGAACGCGTTCGGCCGACAGCTCGAGTCGTTCGAAGCGGATCTCGACGTCGAGCCGCTCGGCCCGGCGCCGTTCCACGCGGTGTTCATTCGCGCCCCGCGGATCAGCCGCGTGGGTCCCGGGGTCGAGGTTCTCGCGCGCCTGGGCGACGGTACCGTCGTCGCCGCGCGGCAGGGCCGGCTCCTCGCCACGAGCTTTCACCCCGAGCTGACGCGCGACGAGCGTTTCCACAGGTACTTTCTCTCGCTCGGAAAGACCTAGTGCCCGCGAGAGCGGCCACGCCGCTCGACCTACGCCGAGTCTCGGCTCTGCTGGCAGGCTCACTCCGTGATCCGAGCGGGATCATGGCGTCGGCCCTCCCGGTCCCTCTTGCGGCCGGCGCGATGTCGAGCTGGACGCGCCTGTTGCCTGGTCTGGTCGGCCTGAACGGGCGCCTCCGCGTCTTTCTCGAGGAGTACCGCGGGCAGCTCCGATCCAGCGCGCTCGTGTACGACGGGAGTCGTCCCGAATGGGTCGTCCTCATCCTCGCCGCGCTGCAGCAGCCCGGCGGAGCCGATAGCGCGTTTCGTCTCTTGTCCGGGATCAGCGGCGCCGCCGCGCGCGCCGGCATGCACCGGATCTTCGCGGCCGTGCCCGACGAAGCCCTCGCGCGAGAGACTTTCTTCCAGGCGGGGTTCTACTCGTATACGCGGGAGACCTGGTACGTCGCGGGGCGCACCGCGGTCGTCGCCCCGGTGCAGGAGCTCGCGGTGCGCGAGGCGAAAGGACGTGACGCGCACGACCTCTTTCGGTTCTACGCGATGACGACGCCGCACGCGGTGCAGCGCGCCGAGCAGCTCTCGTTCGCCGACTTCGACGTCAGCCGCCGGGGCGGCGCCTACGACCCCCCGCACCTGATCGGCGGCAATCCTCTGGCCATGCGCCGGAAATCCGCGCTCATCGACGGCGAGGAATCGCGGCTGCGCGCGTTTGCCCTCGCGTTCAGCGGCCTCGAACGGCATCCCCATGTCTGCAAGGTGCGAACGGCTGACGGCGACGTCGATCTCGCTCGCGATCTGCTGCGCGCGACTGCGCGCGCGCTCCCCGCCGGTAAACCGGTGACCTCACCGGTGCGGTCGTACGAGGAGCACGTGGCCCGCGCTCTCCTGGCCGAGGGTTTCCGCGAGTTCGCGACGTCGATGCTCTTCACCAAGGAGCTCGCCGAGCGCGTGGAGGAGCGCGCGTTCGCGCCGGCGGTTGTCAGGTGAACGACGAGCCGCGCTGGCGTGATCTGGACACGCGCGACGGCTACGACCGCTGGGCACCGAGCTACGACGACGAGGGAAATCCACTGCTCGCGCTCGAGGAGCCCGAGGCCGACCGCGCGCTTGGCGATGTGGCTGGCCTCGACGTCCTCGATGTGGGGACCGGGACCGGCCGACACGCCCTGCGCCTCGCCGCGCGCGGTGCGCGCGTGACGGCGGTCGACTTCAGCGAGAGGATGCTCGCCAAGGCGCGCGCCAAGGCCGGGGCGGATCGCGTGCACTTCGAGAATCACGATGTGACGCAAGGGCTGCCGTACGAGGACGCGTCGTTCGATCGGGTCCTTTCCGCGCTCGTCCTTGAGCACGTTCCCGATGTGGCCGTCTTTTTGCGCGAGCTCCGGCGCGTCACGCGGCCCGGTGACGAGGCGACCGGCGAGTTTCTTCGGCCGCGCTCCCACGTGATGCAGCTCTCGGACTATGTGATGGGAGCGCTCGATGCGGGTCTGCGCATCGTCTCGCTCGTCGAACGGTCGCCCGACGAGGCACTCGCCGCGCGCGTTCCGCGTGCTGCGAAATACGTCGCTTGGCCGATGCTTCTCGTGATGACCCTCGAGCGCGCGTAGGATCTAGGGCCGATGGATCTTGGCGTCTATGTTCCCTTCGGCCTTGGGGTCCTCACGGCAAGCTTCCTGATCTGGAAGTTTCCGCTGACGGTGCCCCGCGAGCGGATTCCGATGGTCATTGCGACATTTCTCGGTGCGTACCTCCTGTTCGTCGTTCTCGATGTTGCGTCGGGCCGTGCCTTGACGACCTACGGCGACATTCCAAAGACGTTCGCGGTCTTCGGTGTCGCCCTGGTTGTGCTGGCGATCGCGAATTTCGCATACCTTCGTTTCGGCAACCGCTAGCGACCAGTCGCGCCCGACGCCTCGCGTATGCTCCTAGCGGTCGCAACCTGTATGCGTGACCGCCCGCTTCGACGGTCGATGACATGACAAGAGAGCAGTTGCTCGCCACCGACGAACTCGACGCCATCCTGCACGCCCTCCCGCCGGAGCTCGTCCAGCGGGTGCGCGGCCTCGATGGGCTGGACAGTCTGCTCGAGATCGTGATGGATCTCGGGCGCCTACCTGAGGCGCGCTTCACCGGCCGCGAGGAGATCCTCTCGCAGCGGGAGGTGACGGCGGAGGACATCGCCTTTGTGATCTCGCGCATCGGTCAGTTCGGTGGGGACAACCGCGCCGGTATCGAGCGAACGCTTCATCGCATCAGTGCGCTCCGCAACCGCGCGGGCAAGGTGGTGGGTCTTACGCTCCGCGTCGGGCGCGCCGTCTACGGAACGATGGAGATCATCCGCGACGTGGTCGAGGCCGGGCGCAGCATCCTGCTCCTCGGTCGCCCCGGCGTCGGGAAGACGACGCTTCTGCGCGAGGTCGCGCGCGTGCTCGCGGACGAGATGGGGAAGCGCGTCGTCATCGTCGACACCTCGAACGAGATCGCCGGCGACGGCGACATCCCACACCCCGGGATCGGCCGCGCGCGCCGCATGCAGGTCGCCGCTCCGTCGCTGCAGCACGCCGTCATGATCGAGGCCGTCGAGAACCACATGCCCGAGGTCGTCGTCATCGACGAGATCGGCACCGAGCAGGAGGCCGGGGCCGCGCGCACCATCGCCGAGCGCGGCGTGCAGCTCATCGCGACGGCGCACGGCAACACCCTCGAGAACCTCATGCTCAACCCGACGCTGTCCGACCTCGTCGGAGGCGTTCAGACGGTCACCCTCGGCGACGAGGAGGCGCGGCGCCGCGGAACCCAGAAGAGCGTGCTCGAGCGCAAGGCGCCGCCGACGTTCCAGACGCTCGTCGAGATCCAGGCTTACCAGCGAGTCGCGCTCTATCAGGACGTCGCGCAGACGGTCGACGCGATCTTGCTGGGAAACCCCGTCGCGCCCGAGATCCGCTCACGCGACGCGTCCGGCGAGCTGTCGGTCTCGACCTCGAAGCCGTCGCGCTCCGCGTCCGAGGCCATGGAGCGGCGGAGCACACCCCGCATCGCCGCGAACGGCGCGAACGGCGGGCGCGAGACAGTGAAGGTCTATCCCTTCGGGCTCTCGTGGACGAGGGTCGAAGAAGCCGCGCGTGGCCTGGGGCTTCCCGTCGCGATCGTGCGCGAGCCCGACGAGGCCGACGTCGTGATCACGCTCAAGAACTATTACCGGCGAAAGACGCCGCGCCTCCGCAACGCCGAGTCGCAGGGCATCCCGATCTACATCGCGCGCTCCAACTCATCGACACAGATCGCGAGCGCGCTCGCGTCGGTGATCGAGCTCCGCCGCGGACCTGAGGACAAGGCGCTCGAGGAGGCCCGCGACGGGATCGAGCAGGTCGTCGGCGGTCAGTCCGACGAGATCGAGCTCACCCCGCAGAACGCGTACGTCCGCAAGCTGCAGCACGAGCTCGTCGAGCGGGCGAATCTGAGCTCGCGGAGCACCGGCGCCGAGCCATTCCGACGCGTCCAGATATATAGGTGAGCGGCCTCTTCCTCTCTTTCGAAGGGGGAGAGGCTGCCGGCAAATCGGTCCAGGCCGCTCGGCTAGCCGACACCCTCGCTACGCGCGGGCGTGACGTCGTGCTCACGCGCGAGCCAGGTGGGACGCCCTTCGCTGAGCGCATCCGCGACGTGCTGCTTCATGCGCGCGACGTCGATCTCGCCCCCGAGGCGCAGGCCCTGCTCTTCTCGGCCGCACGCGCGCAGCACACCCGCGACGTGATCCGGCCGGCGCTCGCCGAGGGGAAGATCGTCGTCGCCGACCGGTACTTCGACTCGACCCTCGCCTACCAGGGCTACGGCCTCGGCGCCGACCTCGACGGTCTCCGGGCGATGACCCGCTTCGCGGTGGGGGCGCTCGTCCCGCAGCGCACCTTCCTCATTGACGTTCCCGTCGCGGTGACGCTGGCGCGGCTCGGCGCGCGGTCCGGGACGGCGCGCTGGGACCGCTTCCATGGGGACGACCGTGCGTTCTACGAGCGCGTGCGCGATGGCTACCTGCGCCTCGCCGCAGCCGAGCCCGGGCGCTTCGTCGTGGTCGACGGCGACCGTCCGGAGGAGAGCGTGGCTGCGGACATCCGCCGCCAGGTCGATCAGGTTCTTGGCCTCCCGGCCTAACGACGGATGCCGCGTGGCGAAGGGTGAGCGGATGGTCGCCGGAGGAGACCCGTCCGCGCATCGCCAGAAATGACCAAACTCAGCTGACCATCAAATGGCCCCTCCAGAGGCGCGGGGTATAGTCGCCGCCCGATGAAGCTGGTGGTGGCGATCGTCCATCCGGAGGACGCGGGAGCCCTTGTCGACGCGCTGACCGACAAGGATTTCCGGGTCACGCGGCTGCACTCGCAGGGCGGTTTCCTGAAGCAATCCCACGCCACGATCCTTGCCGGGGTCGAGGAGGCGCAGGTCGACGACGTCATCGCGACGATCCGCGAGACCTGCCACGCGAGGAGCCAGTTCATCAATCCGATGCCTCCGATCATGGAACCGGGCGAGTTCTACATGCCCTATCCCGTGGAAGTGACCTTCGGTGGAGCGACCGTCTTCGTAGTCGATGTCGCGAGGTACGAGCGGATCTAGGGTCACACGCGAGGACTGTCCGGTTTGGTGGCACCCGTGACCCCTTGCGGCCCGGATTACGGCTAGAAATCGCGGGAGTAAGCAGACTCGCTTGCTTGCCCGGAGTGTCGGCGGCGTATCTATATCCCAAATGACTTAAGCGGCCAAACAAATGAGCCGACTTACTGGTCGACAACCGAAGCCGGAAGGGAGGCCAACATATGCGTCGCGTAATCGCAGCGATCGCCGCACTCACCGCCCTCGTTCTAGGTGGCGGAGCCGGCTGGACCGGCTGGTAACTGACTCTCAGCGTCCTCTAGAGGCGCTTTAAAGGCGCACGGGGAGAGGGCCGGAGGGCCCTCTTTCTGTTTCCGGGACGACCTTTCGTGATTCGAGCGCTCCCGTATCCTCCCGCGGTGCGTTCATTGGGGATTCCAGCCGAAGTCCGGAGCCTAGTTGTAGCGGTCATCGCGGCTGGTTGTCTCGTTCTCCTCCGCGTCAGCGTCCCAATCCCCGCCGACGTAGACCTGATCCATCCGCTCTTCTGGATTGGCGTCACCCTCGTGGCCGCCTCGCTCTCTGTCCGTCTTCCTGGCGACGTCGTTGCCCACATCACTACAGCTCCGATCCTCGCCGCTGTCTTCGATCCGCAAATGGCGAACCCATTCGCTGTTTGCTGGGTTGCGCTCCTGGGGACGATCGAGATCCGGGACCTGCGTCGGGAGATTCCGTGGTACGGCACGCTCTACAACAAGTTTTCGTACGTCCTCGCCGCCTTTGGGGCGTGGGTCGCGATGGCCTTGCTCAGGCAACTCGGTTCCTCTGACGGTCCCGTAGGAACAGTGGTCTTAATTCTTGTCGCCGGTTCCGCCTTCATCCTCGTGAACATGTCTTTGGCCGTTTTCGCAGTCAGTCTCCGGACCGGTGCTCCCCTTACACGTATCTGGGCGGGCAGTATCCGGAGCAGCCTTTTTGGCGCCATCGCCCAAGTATTCATCGCGTGGCTGATGGCCGAGGTCGGTATAAAAGTCGGACTCTGGGCTACAAGTCTGTTCATTGTGCCGCTACTTCTCGCGCGGTACTCGTTCACGAAATACGCGGAGACTCGCGCGTTGTTCTTCGGCACCGTCAGCGCACTGTCGCAAGCGATTGACGCGAAAGATGGTTTCACTCGTGGTCATGCTGACCGGGTCTCAAGAATCGCGGGCGCAATTGCGCGCGAGATGGGATTGCCTGAGAGACAGATCGAGGAGATCGAACTAGCCGGGATGTTGCATGACATCGGAAAAATTGGCGTCGAGGACCAAATTCTTATGAAGCCTGCGCGCCTCGACCCGCATGAACAGGAGCTGATGAGGCGCCACCCGATTTACGGTGCCTCCATTCTTTCGCCGTCCGAATCTTTACGCCCGTTAGCGCCTCTTGTGTTGCACCATCACGAGAATTACGACGGCAGTGGCTATCCGGAAGGGCGCAAGGGCGAGGACATTCCGCTGGGTTCGAGAATCATCATCGTGGCCGACGCATACGAGGCAATGACTTCTGATCGTATTTACCGAAAAGCGATCGGTCATGAACGCGCGATGGATCAACTCAACCGATATAAGGGAATTCAGTTCGACCCGAGGGTCGTGCGAGCGCTCGGAAGTCTTCTCGATAAGCGTGGCGCTGACGCCTTCGAGGTAAGTGAATTGCCTCCGATCAACTACGAAACCCTTGCCGAACTCCGTAAGCGCCTGGCGCGTGAGCCTCTCGCTCACGATGCCCATGCTGGTTAGTGGGCTGGTAGCAGGCTTCATCGTCGGACTGGCGGCCGGGGGCCATTGGCGCAACCTCGAAAGACTGGATCTCAAGCTCTGGCCAGCCCTTTTTGTTGGCGCCGCAGCGCGGGTGGTCGCGCCATTTCTTGGTGACCTTGCCCTCGCGTCGTCGATAGCTGGTCTCGTGCTTATGAGTCTCGTGGCCTTGGCGAATCGAGCTTTGCCGGGGGCGTTGTTGATCGCGGCCGGGTCGTTGCTGAATGCCGGCGTTATCTCGATAAACGGTGGGATGCCGATCGACCCTGGGGCC
>VBEU01000126.1 GCA_005883775.1 Chloroflexota bacterium
GGGGCGGCAACTCGCTGAGATCGTCGATCGAGGCGTCGGGTTCGACGTCGACCGGCTCCTGAGGCGCGCCGACCAGTGGGCGGCGCCAGATCGCGCGCATGCCAAGCCGCTTGGCGCCCCATACGTCCTGCATCATCCGGTCTCCCACCATGACCGCATCCGCGGCCGGCACACCGGAGAGCTCAAGCGCGCGCCGAAAGATCGCCTGATGTGGCTTCTGCCACCCCACACTGTGCGAACTGACCACATGGTCGACGGCGTCGGCCAATCCGAAGCGGCGCATGTCCTCCCACACCTCTTCGTCGCCACGCCAGAGCGTGTTCGTGATGAGCCCGATGACCAACCCGCGACCCTTCGACCAGCGGAGCGCGTCGGCGGCCCCGGGGACGAGCTGTCCCACGAGATCGAGCGGCACGCTGCCGGCTGATCGAAGCCGATCGACGGCCACGTCGTCAAGGCCGTAGCCGCTGTTGACGAACCAGTCCTCGACCCACCGATTCGTCTCCTGCCGGTGGGCCTCGGCGCCCTCTGCCGGGCCGAACTCCGCGCTGACGAAGGCGTCATACCAGTCGCGCTCGCCGAATTCACGAACGAGAGCCTCGCGCGTCAGCTCGTTGACGCGCTCGCGCGACGGCCATCCCTCGACGAGGGTGTCGCCGATGTCCAAGAACACGGCACGAAGGGCCACGCCAGTATCGTATCGACGCTCCATGCTCGACTTCGAACAGCTCGCATTCATCGAGAAGTGGCGGCAACGGGCGTCGCGCGGAATAGTCGTCGCGCTCGACGGCACACGCGGCGACGTGCTTTTGACGATGCGCGTTGGTGAGGGATCGCCTCAGGTCGACATGCGGGGCCGCGACGCCACGGGCGCCGTCCGCAAGTCGCGCCTCACGCTCGGCGATCGGGTGACCATCGCGATCGAGTACCGCGCTCGCGACGTCGCGAAGGCGAAGGGCCGTGGCGTCTCGGGGAATCTTGTCGCCCCCGGCGCGAAGGTCGAAGGCAGCGTCGTGACGGCCGGCGAGATCGTCGCGGTCGACTGCGGCACGCAGGTGCTCGTCGCCGGAGACACCCTTCCAAATGTGAGCCCGGGCGACGACGTCAGCTTCGTGATCGCGGACGAGGGCAAGGCCTACCTCATCCCGACGCGTTAGTCGAGCTTCTTTAGCTCGTCCGCGATCTCCTCTTCGTCGGGCACCTCGCGCAGCTGGTGCACGTCGATGTAGCGGCAGATCCCGTCAGCGTCCACGACGATGATCGCGCGTTCTGGCCGGCCGACCTCTTCGTTGAAGACCCCGTAGGCCTGCGTGACCTTCCCATGCGGCCAGTAGTCGGAGCAGAGCGGGTACTCGACGCCGCCCAGGGAGTCGGCCCAGGCTTTCAGCGTGTACACGGAGTCGCACGAGATGCCCACGACCTGGGCCTTGCCCCCGCTGAACCGCTGCTGGAGCGCGTTCAGCGCGGGCGCTTCGCTGTTTCAGGTATTGGAGAAGGCGAACGCGAAGAAGGCGAGCACCACCCGCTTGCCGCGAAAATCCGATAGCTTGACCTCGCGACCATCGTGAGAACGCAGCGCGAAGTCAGGCGCAGCATCTCCGACTTTAAGCGTCTTCGTCTCGCTCGCGACCTTCGTTCGACCCTTCGGAGGTTGAGGTGGCACGCACCTAGACTACCCGCATGCAGAAGATCGACGAGCGCCGCCGAATCACGGTCGATCGCCGGGCCTTCAACCATTACGAGGTCCCGTGTCCGTTCTGCGGCGAGAACGTCGGTCCGCGCTTCGTGACCCGCGAGCATCTCGACATCCCACCGAACCCGCCTTACGCGGCGACCGTGCGATGCCCACGATGCAAGGAAGAGTTCGAGGTGCTCTTCGGCTCGAGCTAGCGAGTTGTGCTAGTTGGTGACGGTGATGTAGAGGAAGACGCCCTCGTCTTCCATCCATGTGACGGCGTCGATCACCGGCCGCAGGTGGATCGCATAAAGGCCCGGCGTCATCGGTGCGCGCACCTGGAAGGTGAAGGTCCCGACCCCGCCCGGCACGACTGTCGCCTCGGTCTGAGAGGCAACGCGGTTCGCAGAGAGCCAGTTGACGCCAAGAGCCGCCCACTGCGCGTTGTCCTGGTTCACGGCGAGGCGAGCTTCCTGGCCGAGCGTCCCGCGGATCCATGACTGGCTACCCGCGTTGCGGAAGCTGATCGAGAGCGGGCCGCTCAGCTGCCCGACACGCAATGTCGGGAACGCCGATTCGGCGACCCAGCGGCTGTGATAGTCGACGACCGTCGTCACCGGCACGAAGACACCCTGGTCCTCGAGCCACGCCACGCCATCGACGACCGGGCGCAGCGGGATCCGAACGGTACCCGCGCTGAAGGGCGCCTTCACTACGAAAGTGAACGAGGCGACGGCTCCCGGACCGACCGAGGCTTCGTTCTGGACGGCGACGCGGTTCGCCGACGGCCAGCCGACGTTCATCCCGAGCGCGCTGAACGCCGCGCTATCCCCGTTGACTCCGAGCGCGACCTGACTCCCGGCGAGGCCCCTGGTCCAGGTCTTCGTGCCCGAATTGCGGAAGAGAAGCGTGACCTGCGACGTTGAGGCGGGCTGCATCGCCGGTACCTGGGTCTGCGATGTCCACGCTGAGTGGAGTCCATTGTCAGAGGGCAGGCTCGAGGTGGGACCGCCTCCGCTGATCGTCGAGCCCGTGCTGAAGTCCCATTCGTTGGTGAGCCACGTTCCGGCGACGGTGATATCGAAGCGCACGTGATAGGTGGTATTCGTTGCAAGCGGCCGCTGCGGAACGATCACCTGGTAGTCGTATTCGAATTGCTGCGGCGCGAGGTAGAACGGAAGGCGGGCCCCGTTCGGCCCGTAGAGCTCGGCCGCGCGGAACTGGACGTTCTGTCCCGCCGAGTAGACGACCATGATCGGGTAGCCGTACGGCCCCGAGGTGCCGGATGGGACCGGGCTCGGCGACTCGTGCCCGCTCCAGGAGGTCGGAATGTTCGTCTGCATGTTCGCAGGCGAGCGGACGAACTCGACCGGACGGATCCCGAAGTTGTAGACGATGTCGCCGACGTTGGACTGGCGGCCGTTCAGCTCGGAGTGACCCCAGCCGATCGTCGTCGCGTTCGGATGCATCAACCCGAGCCGGTGGTACGGCGCGTCCCAAAGCTGCTGAACGCCGCCGAGCTCCGAGCCACCCGTCGCGACCTCGCTCACGAACGACGTGGTCCAGCCCTGCGCGATCAACCGATCGCGCGGCCCGTAGCCCGTGTAGTACGGCAGGCCGGCGGTCTCGAAGTGACCGAGGATGCCGTTCGCGCTGTTGTAATTCGCGTGGTTCTGCGCGGCCTGCTGGAGCCGTGGATCCGTCGGGACCGTCGGCGAGCCGATCGCGTGACGGAACTGGTTGGTGAGCGCAAGCATGTCCGTCGCCGAGGCATCGACCGTCGACGACAGCGGTACGGCCACGATAGCCAGACTCACCGGAAGGCTCACCAGAGCGCCGAGAAGCGCGGCGCGCGCGAAATCCCACCTCATCGCATTAGTTGAACGGGTTACGCGCTCGCGCCGTTATGTCAGCGCGGTAACAGCGGGTCCTTTGTAACGGAAGGAGACATTCTTGTGGCAGCGCCGCCCGCCCGCGGCGCTCCACGTACACCACGTGGCTTAGTGCTTCTTCTTCGCGGCCTTCTTCTTCTTCGGCATCTGAGTGATCACCTCCTCCCGTCCGCGGACTTTGGACGCGCGACGCTCAAAGGAAGCGCCGCGCTTGTTCGACGCGGTGCTCGCATTGTCCGTCCACTCGCTTGTCTGTCAAGGGCACGCGCCGCGCGACGCACATGAGCGAGCCCTCTCGTTAGGAGCTCGCGATGCGCCGGATCGTTGAGCCAGCGCGACGCGCCGCTCGGATGCGGCAGGGGGATGTACGTGACGCCGTCCACTCTGCGCACGTTGCCGACAGCCGATTCAAGCGGGACCTTTCCCCAAAAACGATCGATGGCGAGACCGCCGAGCAGAAGGATCACACGCGGCCGCAGAAGGGCGAGCTCCTGATCGAGCCATGGTCTGCAGAGCGCGACCTCGGTCGGCGAGGGTCGTCGGTCGCCGCCACCGGTCGGGGACTTTCCCGGAAAGCACTTGGTGATCGCGGTGCGGTACGGCAAGTGGTCCTCGTCGATCCCGGCCTGCGCGAGCCAACGTCGCAGCTCGGCTCCCGAGCGGCCGCTGAAGGGTTGACCTGTCGTGAGCTCGACCGCGCCGGGTGCCTGGCCGACGATCGCGATGCGATCGCGAATCGATCCTGCGACCACGGGGCGCGCGCGCTCGAGATAGCCCGCGGCGACGCATTTCGTGCAGGCACGGATTCGCGCGTGAAGACGCTGAAGTGTGCGCGCGCGATCAGTCGATGTTAGACCCATAATGCTCTGTGAACTAGTTGTTTACGGTCGGGGTGCCGGGATTCGAACCCGGGACCTGGTGAACCCCATTCACCCGCGCTGCCAGGCTGCGCTACACCCCGAGAATTCGCGCGGTCCTCGTTAGCGATTTCTCGCTAAGAAGTGTAGCGGCGGCCGAGGTTCTTGAATTGACGAGGTGGAATCCCGTTGGCCGCGCGTCGGCGCCTTTCGGATAACAGCTCGCAGGTATTGCAGATCCGACGGAGTCGTCCGCCGCGCATCGCGAGCCCGCTGTAGATGTGACCACGAACGCAACGCGTCGCGTCGCCCTTCAGCCGAACCTGGCCACGAAACTTCTCCAGCGTGACCTTCGCCTGCGCGACTTTGATCGAGCCGAGCCACGGCTCGGTTCGGTGGAGAACGTATTCGACAGCGTCCGTTCCTTCGGCGAGCCATCGATAATCGTCAGGGTCGCCGTGCCTTTCGATGCGACCAATGCCGCCGAAGACAGCATGGAGTCGCCTAAGGACCTCAGCCGGAATCCCGACCTCTCCATGCTGGGTTGCTGAAACGCGGACCCTGTACCAGCGAGGCCCCTTCTTGCGTTTCATCGAGCGCGCCAATCCGAAGCACCCTTCGGCATCCATGAATCCAGCGGCCCACGCGCGCTCCAGATCGCCTGGACTCGCGCTCGTTGCCGGGTTCGCCGCGTGGGCAAGGTGCTCGCTTGAGGCACGTCGGCTCGGTCTGGCCCTCAATCGACCGCTCCGATAACCATCAAGCACTTCCCGAATGGCCGCGGCGGCTTGAGCTCGCTTTACTGGACCCAGATAGCGCCAGAGCAATGCGATCGCCGCTTGGGTCTCTTCGAACCCCCGCGTCTTCCACACGTAGATTCCGTATTCGTTCGGACCGACGATCTTTCCCATTCCGAGCATCGCGGCCTGAAAGCGGTGCAGGACCTCTGGGGCTTCGCCATGACCGCGCTGCGGCACGGTTGCTTGTAATCGCAGGTAGCGACTCTTCGTCTTGTTCGGAAAGTAGGCGATGGTGGAACCCTCGCCGTCGAAGAATCCGGCGGCCCAAGCGATCTGCAGAGGATCGAGCGAACTTAGCCGGCAATCGTCCGGCAGCGCGTCAGTCGTGTCACCATTCTAGCACATCCGTTCGAAACTGAGAATGGTGGCGCTAGCGGCGCGCGGCGCTCGGTTGCACCACATCAGGTTTCGTCGCGCCGACCGGTACACGTGGGATGGTCACATTCAACCGGCTGCCCTTCGCCGCGCCGCGCTCGGCCCAGATGCGTCCGCCGTGGCGCACCACGATCTCCCTGCTGATGTAGAGACCGAGACCCATTCCCGCGGCGTCGCGCGCCGCACGATCCGGCGAGCGATAGAAGAGACCGAAGATCGCGTCGAGCTCCTTCTCGGGGATCCCGATCCCTTCGTCGGTCACGGAGAGCCGCACGCCACCATCGTCCTCGGGACGGACATCGATCGTGATCGCTCCGCCGCTGGGCGAGTACTTGATCGCATTCGTCACGAGGTTGTTGAGCACCTGCTCGAGATGATCCCGATCGGCGGTCACGACGCTCTGAGAGTCGCGCGTGACGGAGATCTCGTGCGTCGTGGTCGTGAGCTGCATCCGCGTGGCCACCTCGTTCGCGAGCTCGCCCAGGTCGACGTCGCCGTAACGGAACTCGATCCGGCCCGTCTGGATACGCGACACGTCGAGCAGCTCGTCGACGAGACGTGCGAGCTTGGTGGTCTGCCGGTACACCACGTCGAGCTGTTCGGTGATCCCGCGGAGCCCCTCCGCCACAGGCGACGCCCCGGCCGCCTCGCTCAGGCGGCGGACTCTTCGGAGCGCGACCTGGAGGAATCCGGACATCGCGGTGATCGGCGTCTTGAGCTCGTGCGACGCGATCGAAAGGAACTGCGACTTCATTCGGTCGAGCTCCTTGAGCTGCTCGTACCGCTCCTTCAGCTCCGCCGTCGCTTCGTCGATGCGCAGCTGCAGCGACGAGTTGAGGTTCGCGATCTCGCGGTTGGCTCGCTCCAGCTCGATCACCCGCGCGCGCAGCTCCTGCCCGAGTCGCCGGCGCTCGATCCCGCGCGCGACCGTGCTGCGAAGCTCCTCGACCTCGCTTGGCTTGACGAGATAGTCGTACGCGCCCGCGCGAATGGCCTGGATCGCCGATTCGAGCGAGGCGTACCCCGTGAGCATGATCGTGATGGTCTCGGGGTGACTTTCGCGGACCGCCTTCAGCACGTCGAGACCGTCGCCGTCCTCGAGGCGGAGGTCGGTGAGCACGAGGTCGTACTCGACGTCGCGCACCATCGCGCGGGCCTGGACCCCGCTCGTCGTCGTGGCCACGTTGTAGCCGTCGAGCTGGAGGATCGCCTTGATCGTGACGACGACGCTCTCCTCGTCGTCGACGACGAGGACCTTAAGCTGCTCGGGCATCGCTTGGCGGCCCCTGGACTGGCAGGGTGATCATGAATGTCGTCCCCCGGCCGAGGCGGCTGCGCACGCGCATCGTGCCGCCGTGACTCTGCACGATGCCCTGGGATACCCAGAGCCCAAGACCGGTTCCCTTCCCAGGTTTCGTCGAGAAGAACGGCTCGAAGATCTGGGCGATGAGCTCGTCGGGAATCCCGTCGCCCGTGTCGCGCACCTGGACCTGGACGGCATCGCGTCCGAAGAGCTCAGTCTCCGCGCCCGCACCGGCCTGCGTCGCGACGGTGATCGTCCCGCCCCTCGGCATCGAATCCGCGGCGTTGAGCAGCAGATTGAGCAGCACCTGCTTGAGCTGGTCCGCCGCCGCGCGTATCCGCGGCAGCGCCGGATCGAGCTGAGTCGCGATCTGGACCCCGCGCTCGCGGAGCCGCTTCGCGACGAGAGCACCGGCCTCCTCCACGAGCGCGTTGAGGTCGATCTCGCCCATCACTTCCTGCTGGCGGTAGAAGCCGAGCATCTGCCGGAGGATGCGCGACATCCGCTGCGTCTCGCGCGACGCGATGTCGAGGTACTGGCGGTTGTTCGCGTCGGCGCCGAGCTCCTTCTGCAGCAGGTAGAGGGCGTTCTGCACGGCCTCGAGCGGATTGTTGATCTCGTGCGCGATCGATGCCGCGAGCCGCCCGGTCGCCGCGAGCTTCTCCGAATCGAACAGCACCTGCTCGAGTCGCCGCCGCTCCAGCTCGCGAAGGCGTCCGATGTCCTGCATGACGGAGACGATCGCGATCACCGCGCCACGTCCGTCTTTGATCTCGGTCGCGCTCACTTCCATCTCGAGGCGATCGTCGGTCCCGGGATCGGTCAGCCCGATCTCGCCCCGCTTCGACATCGCCGGATCGAGCCGAAGGCCGGCGAGGAACGACGTGAACCGCGCATCGTTCGCGAGCGCCGTGTGTGCCGCTCGCGATGTCGCCGACGCCGGCTTGAAGAGCCGCTCAGCCGCCGGATTCATCGACATGATGTGATTGTCGTTGTCCACGACGATGATCGGGTTCGGCACGTTCCGGAGGACGAGGTCAAGTCGGTCGCGCTCGATCCGGATCTCTTCCTCCGCGCTTTGCAGCCGTTGACGACCACGCGCCAGCTCCTCGCCGATGTGCCGGATATCGGTGACGTTCTTGAGCACGGAGACGGTGCCGCGCATGCCAACTCGGAAGTTCGTCGCGGGCGTGGTGATGACCTCGTAGATCAGCTCCTCGCCTTCGATCG